>CAVUMJ010000260.1:0-4667 GCA_963741375.1 uncultured Pseudomonadota bacterium | reverse complement strand
TATGTAACTCAACCTACTGTATTGCTAAAATCAAGTATTGGTGTCTGCCGGTGGAGTTCAAGCTGTTTCTGCAATCATATCTGCGCAATCACTATAAAATCGGCAGCTTTTCGCAGCATCAGGCAGCCAATAACAAAACCATAGCTTGTGTGCAATTTGAGGAAGCCGCGTCCACATTTCAACTTATGACGGTATTAACAGTCATTTATCTGGTTTGCTATGTGATCTATGCCACTTATTTAGCTTGGGAATACCAGGAATTTAACGGTTATGCCGGCGATTTGCCGCATTGGCCGCTGCGTTTGCTGTTTTGGGGCGTAGCTTTAGCGGCATACGGGCTGTTGGTTTGGCTGGCGCACCCACCGGAACCAGGAGATTACAGCACTAAAGTGCGTAACGCCCAACAGCGGGCATTATATTCCGTTTTGACTGCCAGCGCTGTAGCCTGGCTGGGTTTCCCGCTATTTTTATTGTTTGGCGACAAGCTGGATTTTTATGTTTTCCTGCTGCTGGGCATTTGCTATTTTTATGGCTTTTTCCCCAGGTTGTCCGACTGGGAACTCATCGTGCAAACCACTATCCCCAAAAGCCTTAATCCGCCACAACGCCGCTCCTTGCATGTGTCGCTGGCTTTAGTCGGCGGTTTGTCAGTGCTGGGTTTCGCTAACAATTCAACAAATTTTCGGGTTGGTCACCCGGATTGCCGAGACAGCAACGGCACTGCCTGCAATTCCGGCAGTGGCGCGATACACAGTTACTTCGGGGGAAACGGTTCCGGCGCCGGTTATGGTGGTTATGACGCTGACAAACCGGCTATCCGAAGTACGGTCAACCGCGGGGGTTTTGGATCATTTGGCCGCTTCCTCGGTTCATTTGGAGGTTAAGCCATGCAGCGCATTGCGTTAAGCCCGCGTAGAGACTGGCAATGGCGGGTGGAAAGTCAGGGCATGCATTATCATACCCAGGAAGGCCAAGTCTATTGGGACGAATCGGCTTGCTACCGCTTTAGCCGCAGTCAAATCGACCTGCTGGATGATGTCAGCACAGAACTGCATAGGCTGTGTTTATCTGCAGTAGAAGCCATTATCAAGCACGACTGGTTTGCCAGATTGCGGATTCCCGAATATGCCGTGCCTTATATCGTCAAATCCTGGGAAGCCGGTTGTCCCGGCATGTATGGCCGCTTTGATCTGGCCTGGAATGGCGATGGCCCACCCAAATTATTGGAATACAACGCCGATACCCCCACCGCCTTGCTGGAAGCCAGCGTCATCCAATGGTTTTGGCTGCAGGAATGTTTTCCGGATGCCGACCAGTTTAATTCCATCCACGAAAAACTCATTGATTTCTGGCAACACTACCGGCAAAGCCATCCTATCCTGCATTTTGCCTGTCAGGAGGAAAGCGCAGAGGACTTTGGGAATCTGGAATACTTGCGCGACACCGCTATTCAGGCGGGCATACAAACGCATCGCTTGCCAATAGAGCAGATAGGCTGGGATACCGTAAAACATTGCTTTGTCGATACAGAAGATCATCCCATGCAAACCTTGTTTAAACTCTATCCCTGGGAATGGATGTTGCAGGACGAGTTCGGTAAATATCTCCCCAAAGCAAATTTGAATATTCTGGAACCGCCCTGGAAGCAATTACTCAGCAATAAAGGTATTTTGCCAATATTGTGGGAGTTATTTCCGGATCACCCTAATCTGTTGGCCGCTAGCTTTGAGGACAAACCCTTGCTGGGTAATTATGTCCGCAAGCCGCTCTATTCCAGAGAAGGCGCGAATATCGAAATTCGCCGTCATGCCGGCGTGGTGGAAACCAGCGGCAGTTATGGCGGCGAAGGCTTTGTGTTTCAACGCCATTGCCCTTTAGCCGATTTCGCCGGCAACTATCCGGTCATCGGCTCGTGGATAATCGCCGATCAAGCTGCCGGTATTGGCATCCGCGAGGATAAAACTGAAATTACCGGCAATAACAGCCGCTTCATACCGCATTATTTTGTAGAGGACTAAGCATGGAATTGATAAACCTGGGCGAACTGACCGCCAGCGCCAACGATTTTTTTCTACACTTCGCCGCCGCAGTAGCGTTAACCGGCTTATGTGCCTGCTGTTATCTATGGATTACCCCTTACGCCGAATTCACTCTGATCAAAGCCGGTAAAACCGCCCCCGCCATTGCTTTTAGCGCTGCAGTGCTGGGTTTTGTCGTGGCGCTGGCCAGCGCTATTGCCAATAGCGTCTCCTTTATCGACATGCTGATCTGGGCCGGAGTGGCCTTGTTCATACAAATTCTGGTGTTTTTAGGCTTACGCGTGGTTTTTGGCGATTTATGCCAGCGCATAGCCGCCGACGAGCTAGGCCCGGCCATAGTGCTGGCGGGTTTGTCTCTGGCAGCCGGGATATTAAGTGCGGCTTGTTTGACTTATTAGCGGTATACTTGTTGGTCTGAATAGATTTTTGTGCATAGTCAATATGTTATAGCTATTGCTAGCATGGGTGGACACGCTTTATGTGTCCACCATACCAGACTAGGCTATCAAGCCTCAATATGCTTTTTCAATTCCTTGGGAATAGAGAACACCACTTTTTCTTCTATACCGTTGTTTTCTCTGACCGAAGTGGTTTCGCCTCCCCATTGTTTCAGGCGGTCTATCACTTCCTGCACCAGCACTTCAGGCGCCGAGGCGCCGGCGGTAACGCCAACCACATCCACATTGCTAAACCATTCCTGATGCAAATCCTGATAGGTGTCGATCAGATAAGCCGCTTTGCCCAGCTGTTCGGCAATTTCCCGCAAGCGATTGGAGTTGGAGCTGTTTGGGGAGCCCACCACCAGAATCAAGTCGGCTATGCCGGCCAGATCAAATACTGCATCCTGACGGTTTTGGGTGGCATAACAAATATCGTCTTTTTTCTGTTCCTTAATAGATGGAAAATGTTCTTTCAGGGCATCCACCATCACTTTGGTGTCTGTCATCGACAAAGTGGTCTGGGTAACATAAGCCAGATTATTGGGGTTATTGACCTGTAGATTCTTGACGTCTTCAGGCGTTTCCACCAGATAAATATCGCCATTTTCGGTACATTTTACGTATTGGCCCATGGTGCCTTCCACTTCCGGATGCCCGGCATGGCCTATCAAAATCACTTCCCTATCCTGCTTGGCATGTTTGGCAACCTGCATATGCACTTTGGTTACCAATGGACAGGTGGCGTCAAATACGGTTAACTGCCTTTCCTCGGCTTCTTGCTGCACCTGCTTGGAAACGCCATGAGCGCTAAAAATCAAATAAGAGCCAACCGGCACGTCGCGCAAGTCTTCAATAAACACCGCGCCTTTCTGTTTTAGGCCATCCACTACCGTGCGATTATGCACCACTTCGTGCCGCACATAGATCGGGGCGCCAAAAGTATCGATGGCCTGATCGACAATTTCAATGGCGCGGTCAACACCGGCACAGAAGCCACGAGGGTTTGCGAGTACTATTTGCATATTCTTGACTAAATTAGTAGGTTAAGATAATACAATTCTAATCCAATTTTGATTCGGTGACGATAATTCCATCGCAATCAGCATATATATAATGATCTTTTTTGAAATTCACCCCGGCAAAAGTAATCAGAATATCGGTTTCACCCTGATCATGTTTGCGGCTGCGCAAGGGGTGAGTGTTCAATGCCATGATTCCGATAGGCAGTTGGCTGATTTTTTCAGAACCGCGTATGCAGCCGTAAACGACTATGCCTTCCCAGCCGTTTTCCACCGCCAGCGTAGCCAGACTATCGCCCAGCAACGCGCAACGCCGTGAACCGCCACCATCTATCACCAAGACTCTATCCTGAACTTTTTGCTCCAGGGTAGTGCGAACCAGCGCATTATCTTCAAACACTTTCAGCGTTGTCACAAAACCGCTAAAACGAGGTTTGCCGCCAAATTGTCTTAAAATCGGCTCAGCAATCTGGAAATTTTCCTGCGTCGAAAAATTATCGCAAAGGTCCGCTGTACTAAAAGACATGACAACTCCTGATTAGTTTAAAAGTAACGCGCCAATAGACCGTATTGACCACTAGGATCCGGCAAAGGGATGCGCACCTCATAACCGCCGCCGGCCGCTTCCTGCATGGCATTGCCGTATTTATCCAGCATAGTGTCCACCACGATATCCCGATTACCGGCAGGTAAAATCATTTCCAGTCTATCGCCAACTGCAAACTTGTTTTTCACTGCAATATCGGCAAAACCCGTATCCGCATCGTAAGCGGTGATTTCCCCGCAAAACTGCTGTTGATGGCTTTTGGAATATCCGCTGATATAGTTTTGATGTTCGTGGGTATGGTGACGCTGATAAAAACCGTCGGTATAACCGCGATTGGCAAGATTGTCCAAAATCCCCAACAGTTCCGGCTGAAACGGTCTGCCGGCCAAAGCATCGTCTATAGCCTGACGATAAGACTGGGTAGTGCGGGCCACGTAAAAGTGCGACTTGGTGCGGCCTTCTATCTTTAAGCTGTTCACGCCTAAATCCACCAGTCTTTGCACATGCTCAATCGCCCGTAAATCTTTGGAGTTCATGATATAAGTGCCGTTTTCATCTTCCATGACCGGTAAATATTCGCCTTTACGGCCTTCTTCTTCCAGAAAATATACCTGGTCGGCCA
>CAVUMJ010000259.1:0-6465 GCA_963741375.1 uncultured Pseudomonadota bacterium | reverse complement strand
GGCGGTAAACAGTGAATAATCCATGAAAAACGACTCTGTCGAAAACCAATGATCGAGTCCTGCAGAATTACGAACGGCGCGTATCTGAGGTCCGGCGGCAAAAAGTCCGGTGAAACCTGTTCCCTCTGTGAAATCAGCAATACACTCAACAATCTCAGCTACTTTAGGCAATTGGCCTATCTTGCTATTGACACTTTTGCCATGGTTTTGCATGGGCACGATGAAGGGGTCTTCCAGAAGCTCCCGTACTTCCTGACGCGCATGTTTTAACAATGAGCGCAACGTGTTCAGATTCGCGCTCTGATGACTGGTTAGATCAAACGTACAATCCACTTTACGTCCTGTATCCTGCAAGCTAAGCGTCAAGTTACACTGCCATACAGCGGTAGCCTGCCGAACTTTAGCATTGTTGAACCGAACATAGTCTTGCTTTTCGGCACTGAGGCTAAGATTTAACTCTTCTCCCGGTTGTAACTCCGAAAATATGGCGTCAGCCAGAAAATTGAAGTTATTGTGAATGTCTGTTTGAAAGCTCATTAACTACCACCAAAAACTTCGATTCCGGAAAATAGGCATGGAGGGGAAGCATGACCTACCCGAATGATTTGGTTGGGCTCCCCTTTCCCGCAGTACGGCGAGCCGAAAATCTCCCACTCGTCCCGATTGCCAACTAACTGCAAAGCATTCCAAAAAGGCACAGTAACGCCTCGGTAATTCGGGTTCTTAACAACTTTTGTCAGCTTGCCATTCTCGATCATGCGAGCATATTCGCAGCCAAATTGAAACTTGTTACGATAATCGTCAATAGACCATGATCTATTCGAAGTCATGTAAACCCCTCTTTCTACCGTAGCAATCATCGCGCCTAGTGAACTGCCGCCTGGTTCCAGGTTGATGTTAGCCATACGATCTATCGGCGCTCTATTCCAATTTGCGGAACGAAAGTTTGCAACCCCGGGGAGCCCCAAGCGCTCCTGACTTTCCAGACTACCGAGACCGCGCAATAACAGTCCGTCCTTAATCAAATATTCACGAATAGCAGAGTTACCGCAATCATCGAATGCATATGAGGCAAATTGACCCCCAACAGTCGGGTCGAAAGTCACATTCATGTGTTTCGACCCATATTGCAGACGGCCAAAATCTTCCTGCGTGACGAAACTCCATCCTGCGTAATTACGTTCATCGCCGAGGATACGATCCAGTTCTAATGGATGTCCAATAGATTCGTGGATTTGCATCAACATTTGATCAGGAGCCAGAATCAGATCCAGGGTTTCATCGGGGCAATTGTCTGCGTTAAGTAAAGTCAGAGCTTCCTGTCCAATACGTTGACAATCAGAGTGGATCGCAGCAAAATCAAAAAACTCCAGACCAGCTTGACGACAACGAGCCGCCGGCCCGCTCATGGATCGATGTTGGGTTTCGGTTCCATCCTGAGCGGTGGCCGAAAAATTATGACAAACCAGCACCCATTGTTGTTGAATGTCCGTGCCGCTTGAAGACAAATAATGGTTCCATGATTCCACTAAGTGGGCTTCCGCACAGGCGTTGACGATCTTGTCTGAGACTTGCAAGTGTCTGCAGGCAGCAACCAATTGATCGGTAAATTCCCCAAGCGTTTGAAAATCGAAACCCTCCCTGGATGAACCGGCAAAACTACCCTGCATCTTGGGCCGATGTTTTTCAGAGAAATTGAAAATGTTGCGGGAGGCGCCGAGCCGGGCAAGTTGCGCAGCCTGAAGCGCAGCTTCGTGTACGCCATGCTTGGTAAGATCACTGCTACCGGCATAGGCAATGTGACCGTCAATCATGGCTTCCACCATGACGCCTCGCGCTATATTGATCGAGTTGTGTTGCGGACGTTGGTTGCGAACGCTTCGCAGATAGGTTTGCTCTTGAACGAAACGCAGACCAATCCAATCAGCCTCTGTTTGAATCCAAGACAAGGCCTGATAAACATCGAATTCCGGAAATTCCGGCCGGATGATAAGGGTAGTGCTCATAATGAACTGCTACTATTAGTTGCAAAATTTAACAGAAATCATGAGCGGTAATATTATAGAGTTTCTAAAGAAATAGCATATAATTTAATCGTTCTATTCTTTGATTTTATCTATCGTGTTAAGTGATTAAGACCTTATCTCAGAACTGGGTTAAAATAACTTATCACTTTTGTTTCGAGCAAAAAAAATCAGAACCTTGTATCAACAATACTTTCATTTCAGTGAATCCCCATTCTCCATAGCACCTGACCCGCACTTTATGTACATGAGCGAGCGTCATCAGGAGGGACTGGCTCATCTGCTTTACGGCATCAATATGGGCGGCGGTTTTGTTGCTTTAACGGGAGAAGTCGGCACCGGCAAAACCACACTGTGCCGCTGCCTGTTAGAACAGTTGCCGGCTAATATCGACATTGCATTGATATTAAACCCAAAACTAAGCGCCATCGAATTATTGATCACTATCTGCGATGAGTTGGGCATCGTTTATGACAGAAACCAACAGACCTTAAAATGTTTTATCGACATCATTAACCAACATTTACTCACGGCTTACGCCAATGGCAGACGAACCGTTTTATTGATTGATGAAGCCCAAAATCTGAGCCTGGAAGTGCTTGAGCAAATCCGGCTTCTGACCAATCTGGAAACAAGCAAGACAAAGCTGTTGCAAATTATTCTAGTTGGACAGCCGGAACTAAAAAAATTACTACACCAGCAAAATTTGCGTCAGCTTAACCAGCGGATTACAGCTCGTTATCATTTATTGCCGCTAACCTTTGCCGAAACAAGCGCGTATATTCATCACAGACTGAATTTATGCGACGGTAATCCCAACCTTTTCAAAGAAAGCGCGATCCGCAAGATCTATCAATTTTCGTCAGGCATCCCCAGAATTATTAATATTATCTGCGACAGAGCCTTACTAGGCGCTTATGCAACCAATTCCCGCAGCATTTCGCCCGGGATTATCTCCAAAGCTGCTATGGAAACTTTGGGCGCAACTATCCTGCCCCGTCGTTTTAATACAATCACCGCGTTATTTTTGATTACCAGTATCCTGGCTGTCAGCTATTTTTTTAGCCGGAATTCCTCCATCGCCCATCAAACCAGGCTGATGTTGTCGGACCAAATACCTGTACCCAATCCACAGCCCGTAGTCGCAAGCTTAAAACCGGCAACCATAGATAAACAAGCGCCTCTTATCTTTGAGCCTAAAACTGTCGCTATAGCAACACCACTCCAAATACCGCCACCCCAAACACCACCCGCTGAAACGGCGGCGCCCAAAGCGGAAGTTAAAACTTTTAAAGACTGGGTTAGCGATCCGGCATTTTCGTTAAACGCGGCCATGATTCAAGCGCTAAAGCTCTGGAAAAAAAACCTTCCAACAGACAATCAGGCCAACTGTAAATATTTCGCGGCACAGGAACTGCACTGCCTTTCTGCTAAAGCCCATTGGCATGGTCTGTTGCAACTTGATCGCCCGGTTATTCTTGAGTTTTCGTCATCATCCGAGGAAAAACGCTATGCGCTGTTAGTGGGTGTCAGTAAAGGCCAACCGCTTATCCGCTTCAACGGCGATTTAAGCTTTCCGCTAGATGAAGTGCTTAATTTATGGACCGGCAATTATATTTTGCCCTGGCAGTCACCACGTCCCGGCATGATGGAAATCGCCCCGAAACAAAAGTCCACCAATGTGCTTTGGCTTCGCCGTCAATTAAGCGCTGCGACCGGCCAGACTACCGCCTCGGACGAACCACTCATTTTTGATGCATCCCTTAAATCACAAGTAATCAATTTTCAACGCAAGTATCATTTATTGGCAGATGGTCTGGTTGGCGCCCGCACGTTGATTCTACTGGATAACACCACTGGCGCCGTTAACTCGCAACATTTGAAAATCTCGGATTAACATGTCTTATATTCTAAATGCATTACGCAAATCAGAACAGGAAAGACAAGCCAATCAGCCTGGTTCGATCACCAATAGGATCATGGTTCACCAGCCATCAGTATCTCGAAATTCGTCTCGGCTTATTGCTGCACTGGTGATCAGCAATCTGGCAATTTTGGCCTACTTTCTTGGGTTTACTGAAAAAGCACCCCCAACAGCTCCCCAACCGGCTGTTCCTGAAGTAAAAACCAAAGAAGAATCGTTACCTAAAATAATACCGCAGCCTCCCGCCGTGGTCAGAATCCCGGAGACAAAAATCCCCCCAGCCCCGGAAATTGTCCGTGCTAAACCTGCCCCGGCACTTACCCCGCCGCTTGCAGTCAAGCAAGCTGCTGTAAATATCAAAAAACCGGTGATCGAGAATGAAAAACCCTCGATTGCGCCACCTCCACCGGTCACACCAATACAACAACCAGTACAACAGCAAATCGAACCCGCCAAGACTGAAATTGTAAAACCCGCAACGCCGATCTTAAAAGACGACTTACCCTTTATAGATGAACTGCCCGCCGATTTTCGCAGTTCGATACCTGAATTGCCGATCAATGTGTTTAGTTACACCACGGCGCCCGCACAACGTTTTGTTATGATCGATATGATCAAATACGTTCCCGGTCAGCGCATCAAAGACATGTTGGAACTGAAAGAAATACGAGAGGACAGTATTGTCGTCAATTATGATCATCACACTTTCAAAATTAAGCGCCCATAAGTTTTTTATCAAAAACTCGGTCAGATTGGAATACCACCTATATCTGAAAATAAATTAATTTAATCAAACAGAAAAAATGGATGCTCCAACAGGCGCCTTGTCCAGGATTAAAAATCCTGTTTAGTTACAAGCTTAATGTTGAGTGGTTTTTCTTTTATGGCTGTTACTATGTTTCTTGAGCTTCTCTGCTTCATATTCTGCTGTTTTAGCGGCAATTTCAGCGTCCGCTGCTCTGTCTGCCGCCGCTTGGGCTTCTGCGGCAGCTTTTGCTTCCGCCGCTTTTGCAGCTGCTATAGCTTCCGCTTCTTTTGCGGCCGTGGCTTTCGCATCAGCAATTTCCTGATTTTTAACTGATACATTTGCTTGTAATTTGCTGAAAAAATCTTGGTAAAAATCAGGATTTTTAATGGTATCTCTATCTGTCACTACAGTGGTGTACTCTGTGTCGATCGGAAAAATAGGAATAATCCATAATAAGTGCCACCAAACATACTCCTTTTTATGAAGCTCAGTTGTTTGGTTTGCAGAAAGTATTACCCGTGTTTGTTGTTCGGATGTCGGAATGAAAGTAATTGTGCCTTTTACAGTATGAGACATTTCCTGGTCTTCTTTGTTATGTATTTCCTTGGTTATAGACATGATTTTCCCCTTCGGGTCCGTCTGGTCGACGTTAAAACTTTGCTGCGCAACCAATTCAAGACAGGAATTCCAAGCGGTATCAACTGATGCCGGGATAATTTTTGAATTACCTCCCACGATTTCATCGCTGGAAAAGGTTTCCTGGTAAGAGGGCTTTGAAGCGCAGCCTCCCAATATTGTTGAGGTTAAAAACACAAACAAGATGAAAACACCCTTATGAGAAAACGGATTTTGCTTTTTCATTTATATCACTCTAAATTTGAAAGTGTTGATTGATGTGAAATTTAAAAAAATTAGGATAGTTTGATTGCTATTTGCAGCGGTTTTTATCTTGAACTGTCTCTTGAGTACCTAATAGACATAAAAAAAGGACCTGGAAATTACCTAAGCCCTTGATTTATGATGACTGGCGTGCGATTCGAACCCACAACAATCGCATTAATAGTTCGATTCAAATACATATCATGCAACTGCATACTTCCTATAACATCCTATAACCAGCAGATTATCAGAAAACTCTAGATTTTACCATCCAAGCCCATTTGAAAATATTTGTGGGTTATTTTGTCCTGATTTTCCAACAACCAATCGATATCCGGCTGGTTGTGCATCGCTTTGTGGATGGCCGTCGCCATGGCTTTGCGGTGAATATCAAAAAGGATTTTATGATCCAGGTTGTCGTCTGTGGTCACGCTTGGGTTGAGCCAAACCGATACGATGATGCCCAATTCATTGGCTTTTTCTTTGGGGATATCGCCCGCTCTAACGGCATCCAATACCCCATTGGCAATTGCGGCTTGTACAGTGCCCATCAGAATATTAGTGTACCGGCTGCTATTAACGGTGACCTTACTGACCATCAAAGTCACCGGCCTGACCTGGATATCCGTGTTTAAGATGGCAAAAACACGAGTATGGCCTTTGACCTGGCCTCCGGTCAACGAAGCAATTGCCAAGCCGACCGGTCCGTCGAGTTCGCCGATAACGACTTCAGGTTCAGCGGCCGTGCCGGGCGGCCCTCCTGCAACCAAGGCTTCGCCAGTGCGCATCACGATTCTTTCACTCATTGTAATCTCCTCTTAAGGTAAAAAGCAGTTGGGAAAATAACTATATTATCCTAAGCTAGCATAACATGTGGTTAGTTAAATCAG
>CAVUMJ010000258.1:0-11416 GCA_963741375.1 uncultured Pseudomonadota bacterium | reverse complement strand
TTGGGCGGATAGCTTCGTGAGCCTCCTGAGCATTTTTGGACTTGGTCTTAAATACTCTTGGCTCTTTAGGCAGGTTATCGGCGCCGTATTTTTCAGCAATCAATTGACGAATATCGGCAATAGCTTCATCAGCCAGATTCACCGAGTCGGTACGCATATAGGAGATCAGGCCGACAGTTTCGCCACCCAAGTCTATCCCTTCATATAATTGCTGCGCTACCAGCATGGTGCGTTTGGTGGTAAAGCCCAATTTGCGCGCAGCTTCCTGTTGCAGCGTGGAGGTAATAAAAGGCGGCGCCGGATTACGGTTGCGTTGTTTTTTTTCCAGTTTGGACGGAATTAACTTACCGTCCGCCTGCTCCAGCAGCGACTGCCGGATTTGAGCAGCCTGTTCTTCACCGGTAAAACTAAATTGGGTGAGCTTTTCACCGTTGTAATGGGTCAGTTTCGCTTTAAAAGCCTGACCCTGGACCTGCGCTTCAGCCGTGTGAGTCCAGTATTCTCGGGTTTTAAAGGCTTCAATCTCCAATTCCCTCTCGACTATCATTCTTAGCGCAGGACTTTGCACTCTGCCAGCCGATAATCCGGGACGAATTTTCTTCCACAACAAAGGCGAAAGATTAAAACCTACCAGATAATCCAAAGCCCTTCTGGCTTGCTGGGCATTAATCAGGTTAATTGATAATTCAGTGGGGTGTTCAATAGCTTCTGTAACCGCCCTTTTGGTAATTTCATGAAAAACAACCCGCAGCACCTGCTTATCTTTCAGCAGTTTTTTGTCCTTAAGATGCTCATAAACGTGCCAGGATATAGCTTCGCCTTCCCGGTCAGGGTCGGTAGCCAGATAAAGGGTATCAACATTCTTAACCGCTTTGCCGATTTCCTGCAAATGCCGCTGATTGCGGTCTATCACCTGGTATTTCATGGCAAAGCCGTTTTCAGGATCAACCGCACCTTCTTTAGGTATTAAATCGCGAACATGCCCGTACGAGGCCAACACCTGGAAGTCTTTTCCCAGATATTTTTCAATGGTTTTACATTTTGCAGGAGACTCTACAATGATTAAACTTTTACTCATGCTTTCCGTATTAAATCAATGCAAATATGCCGGGATCTGTTCATAAACAATGTCTTCCATTCTGGAAAACGCCACACCATCGCCCGGTTGACTTAACAAGACCATTAAAACGATCCATTTCAGCCTGTCGATAGTGATATTTTCATCTTGTAGCGCCATAACTCTATCTATAGCTATTTCCCGGTTGGCTGGCGACAAAATGCCGTTATGCTCCAGAAAAATCAGAAAATCCCGGCATTCCAAATCCAGCACGGACTTTTCTTGTTCTGTGAATATTCTGAAAGAAGACAGGACAGCTGGAGCGATGTTATCTATTTCTCCCAAAGATTCCAGCCATTCAAATGCTTTATTGACATCGGGCTGTTGAAAACCTGCCTCCAGCAATTCAGTCGCAATGACATCGGTATCAGGATAATAATCACTATCACTGTCCAGATAGTTTTCAAACAAGTAAATCAGCACATCAAAAATATCTTCTTTCATTAGGGCCTTTGTTATAGTCGGAAATAGCTACCGCCAGCTGCCGCGGCAATGTAGCCCTTAAGCTCCAGAACCAGCAACATCGATGAAATTGCGTCCACCGACCAGCCGCTTTCCTGGACCAGAGTATCTACTGTTGTGGGGTTATAGGCAATTAAATTCAATAATTTTTGCTGCTCCAGGTCAAGTCCGATCTGCGTATTTTTTTGCTCTATTTCTCTATGTGACTGATTATAAAAAATTAACTCCTCAAAAATATCTTCAGCTGTTTCTACTAATTTGGCTCCTTGGCGAATTAATGCATTGCAGCCACGCGCCAAAGGATTATGAATCGAACCCGGAATAGCAAAAACTTCACGATTCTGCTCCAAAGCCAATCGAGCAGTAATTAGCGACCCACTTTGCTGAGCCGCCTCCACCACCAACAATCCCAAACACAAACCGCTGATAATACGATTTCTCCTGGGAAAATGACTGGCCTTGGCCAAGGTGCCCGGCGGAAACTCAGAGATTAGCGCACCATGATCCACTATTTGCCTTGCCAATTGTTTATGACAGGCCGGGTAAACCCGATCCAAACCGGTACCCGCCACAGCTATGGTATGTCCAAGAGCCTGAATCGCTCCCTGATGACTGGCGGCATCAATTCCCAACGCCATGCCACTGGTAATGGTTAATCCCGCCCCAGCCAAAGCCTGGGCAAATTCTAATGCGGTTTTAACGCCCATTGCAGATGGGTTACGACTGCCGACTATGGCTATCTGTGGCGTAGTCAGCACACTTGGATCACCTTTTACAAACAAAACCGGCGGCGGATTGGTTATTTCCTTTAACTGCTCCGGGTATTGATCATCGTGTAAAGTTAAAGCAAAATTTTCCGGCTGCTGCAACCATTCCAAATCCTGCTCAACCAAACTCCAGTTTGGATTTTGCAAGGCTTCTATGAGTTTTTGACCGCAACCGGCCATTTCCAGACTGGCGCGGGATGCCGAGAACACTTGATCAGGCTGAAAGTGTTCCAGCAATTTCAGAATGGTTTGACTACCGATGCCATGTAGCCGAACCAATGCCAGCCAGTATTTTATATGAGGATTGATGTCCTTCACCAAGTTCAGAATTGGAGAGACGCTGTGTCAATTTAGGGTGTCTGAATACGATCCAGCGTATGAACCGGCCCTTGGGCAGACATAACCAAAGCATAGCTAACTCTATCAAAAGGTCTGAACACCATCAATACACCGGCCAGCTCTTCCGGCAGAGCCACTGCTTCCGGATTACCGGAGATATATTTATCCATAACTATCCTGCCTTTTCTATAAATATTGAAAACGTGACCCGCTGCAATACCATCTGTGACGCCTTTATCAATCACTACGATATCAAACACCCCAATTTGGGTAATACCACCCATAACACTAATAATATAACCATTAATCTGTTGTGACGGTGGACTAGGAAAATAACTTAATGCCAAACCTCTATCGTTATTCAGCATCAACCGGTCGCCTTCTTTGACCATACCGTTTGATTTATTGACATAAAATGTCGAGATATCACCGCTGGACTGGATGGTGGCATCGCCAACATACTCTGCCTCATATCCCAAAACTTCCTTGGTTTCCGGGCTGACATAAGTTCTACCCCGGCGAAAAATGGTATAACCCAAACCTTGAGGATCACCCACACCACGCACATAGATACGATCACCGCTTCCTGCCACCAATCTTTCGTCACCAGCAATGCCCAGAACATAGGGGGCATTATTTAAATCCTCTTCCCCAACTACTCTGGGAGAACTTAAAAACTGGGCAATGGCGTCGGTAGGAATCACCCGAATGGCTTTACTTAAGGCGGAGTCTCGCGCTTGCGGCTCCAGTTTTTCTTCTGACACCCCGCTCTCGCCACGCGACAAACTCAGACGAGGCTCGCCATTTACATAAGAAAAATACAAGGTGTCTCCGGGATAAATCCAATGCGGATCTTTGATTTGCGGATTGTTATGCCAAAGCTTGGGCCATTGCCAGGGATGCTGAAGAAATTTCCCGGAAATATCCCAAAGCGTATCACCTTTCACCACTGTATATTGTTCCGGATGATTAGGATTGATTTTAAGCTCATCAGCATACAGCCTTGCATTGCAAAACAGCAGTATTGTCAATCCAAATATTACTCGAAAAACCATATTCTATCCCAACTGCTTTCTGAAATAATTGTGCAAAGTTTAGATGAATTCACATATAAAACCAGTCAGCAGTTTGATAGATTAACCAAATATATCGCTATACCTTTGATTTAACACGGCAACTACTCGGCAAAACTTTATTGATTGCTTACGTGGCATTCAATTGGGCATACTGAATTAGACAGAGATTACCGGACATACGCCATTTTCTGCCTATAGTTCAATTAATAAAAATTCTTTGATTTGTCTCAACACTAACAAGGACAAAATAAGTTATTTTTTAGCTTAGTTATTTACGAGGTTTTTAAATTTAGTGGAGCGGGGAATCATGAACGCAAATATTCAACACAAAATTTCCGTGGAATTAAGCACCTACAATAAACTCAAAGCTTTTGCCAGACTAAAAGCATTAAAAATGCTGACATTAATAGATACCATGACCGATTTGGCTTCACAGGATGAAGAGCTGAGTAAAAAGATTATTCAGCTTAGCCAAAAAAAAGATGATTTGCAGCTAGAATGAAAATTGGACGGCGCAATTAGTTATATCTATAAATGCTTCGACTAATCAAAATGCAGATAGGCCGACTTTATTTTAGGATGAAATTAACAAAAATGATAACCGAGCCTGGTCGCTTGATCGGAGTGAAACGCCATTTTTTCAGTGCTTTACTGGCCGATTCATCAAGAATTTTATGACCGCTACCATGTACTATCTCGACACCATCGCTTAAGCCCATGGCTGAGACGTGCACCCGTGCTACCGCAGTACCCTGATATCCAAGAAACAGCGCCATTTCCGGATATTCAGGACTGGGATTATGCACATCGCTTTCCAAAAAATTATCCCTGGCGTTTGGCGTCTTAGGACGTTCCTGCAACACTGCTGAAGTCACAGTCTGAGTTGTATTTAACTCAGTGCGCGCGGATTTTCTGGCAACTTGCGGCGTGGGCTGCGATTTAATCAATTCCTGAAGCTCGCCCATATCCAGTTGCTCCTGTTTTTCAGGCAGTGGTTTTTGTGGCGTTTTCTTGGGATTGGATTCAGATTTAGGTTGCGGATTGACGGGCGGAACCGGGGAAACAGGTTTGGCTGGCTCACTTGGAAGCATGGAAACCTCCAGTTTAAATGGTACAGGCTGAGCCGAATCGATGACTTGTTCGATAGGTCGTCGTAACCACATCAACCCAAAGAGATGCAATAACAATACTAAAATTACCAGCAGAATCAACATAATCCATGACCGATCTTCTCGTAGAGACGAAGACGATAAGCTAGTTGTTGTGTGTTTCGCCACTCCTTATTTTCCGGAAAAAAAATTAACGTTGATCTCTTTGCATGCCTCTATTCTACTAGGCTTCTGACTTTGTGTAACCTCTGATTGACATCACAAGATCAGTGAGGATGAACAAGCTACATAAAATACATAAAGGACAAAGTGATTCGATATAAACCACCTCATTGTAAATATAAACCAAATTTAACATTAAGCCCATGGCCGAGAGCAAACTGATAGCATAAAACAGGTTTCTGGTTCTTGGCCTAACCAGGGTCAACCAGGCCAATATTATCAGGATAGGGTAAACAATCAGGGCAATGGTGCAGACCGGCACACCCAGAAATTGAGCGTAGGGACTGGTAATGACATTTGAGCAGGAAATTATTGAATTAACATCGCAGACGCCAATTTCCGCTTTACCCCATTTTTCCATCAGAAAAAGGTAGCTAAGATAAAAAGCATTCAACATTCCAAGCGAAGAAACGGTAATGATGGTGATGGCAGATTTTTTCATCAGACAATTCCGGATTGAAATGCTGATAATACCGCTCAACACGGGGAGGAGCAATTCTATAAATAACTTTTATGTTTTACAACCAATCCGCCTATAAACGAAGCAATAGTAGCCTAAAGCCGGGCTGGCTCTTGGTTGACCCAACCCGACTTATCTACCTAGAAATTAATAGGCAACTTGGGCGGCTAAAGTGCCTGACAACAAAGTAGCGCCATTTACTGATAAGCTAACAGTTTCTCCACTAGCCAAAACAGGCACACTGGTAGCTGTACTGCTACCAGCTGTAACAGCATATGGCACACTTGTGCTTTGAGAAGCGGAAAATACAAATTCTGCCGTTTCTCCCGAAACCACCGCAGCACTGCTATAGGTAAAATCTACATCGCTCAGTTGCAGATTATAGCTAGCTACTAAAGTAGCGCCATTATAGACAGATAGCACAATTTCGTTTCCGGCAGCCAAAGTCACAGCAGCATTGCTGTCTGCTATATTGGCATCACCGACTGGCAAATGTACGCTGGCTTGTAAACTGCTACCGTTGGTGCTGGTAACATAATGAATTGAACCGGCGCCAGTATACCCAGTAGTACTGGCTAAAGAGGCGCCAAAGCCAGTCTCGGCAACATCAGCGGAACCATGTCTACCATCAGCAACTGCCGAAGTGCTAATGCCAGCCAACAGAGAGGTTGCCAATACAGCCATAGAGATTTTTGATAAAAATTTCATTGTAATATCCTTAAAATTAGATTAAAATAACATTAAAAGAAATAGAATTAATACGTGGTAGTTACTGATTCCATTTCCATATAACTTTGTTGGTATTTTGAGACAATCCCAACAATGGGTTAATAGCAAATGCTGTGCCAATTGACAAAACCATAAAAATTTAATGGCTTAAAGATTTTACCCCTGTTTTTTTTCAGACCCTTTCTGCATATCCTGCAAACTTGGTCTGCAAAAAAGGTTTGGTAAGGTGGTATTGTGCCTTTAAAATCCTATTCACTCATAAGCTGTTATCCACATGGATAAGGCAATTACAAGCTTATTGACAGGTAATCTTCCGCACATTATTCCATAACTTGTAATAAATTCTTCAAGGCAACCTGATCGGTAATGGTAATAAAGCGGTTATGCACCAAAATCAAGTTATCGTCCTGGAATTTTTTCAGCAAGCGGCTGACTGTTTCCAATGCTAGCCCCAAATGGTTGCCAATCTCCTGGCGAGTGAGAGAAAGCTTGAATTCTGATGCGGAAAAACCACGGCGTTTCAAACGATCTGACAAACTGATCAAAAAATAAGCTAAACGTTCTTCAGCCGGACGCTTGCTTAGAATTAGCAGATTTTTGTCTTCACTCATTTTTTCGCCGGTATGGCGAAACAGCTCACGGGTCAGGCTCGGAACATTTTGAAACAGTTCCTCCATGCTTTCGGCCGGCAGAACACAGAAACTAGTGGTTTCCAAGGCAATGGCGGCACAAGAGTGCTTCTCTTCCGGCAAGCCGTCAAAACCCAGTAATTCGCCCGGCAGCAAAATATTAAGAATATGCTCGTTACCATGCTGATCACTGGCGACCAGTTTGGCGCTACCGGATTTAATGGCGAGTATGCCTCTAAAGTTGTCGCCTTCATGATAGATAAACTCCCCACGATGCAAAATTTTCTTAGCCTTGACCACTTGACTGATATTGTTAATCTCCTCCAGAGACAATCCGCGAGGCAAACAAATATTATCCAGCCCACAGTTGTTACAACTGACTTGATTCAGCTTGGACTTGGTATTTTCTATCAAATAAATGGAAGCCGGATTTCGCAACATGATCAAACACTCCCTTGATCGTACAGACGGTGGAATTCTATGATTCTTTCCACTTCTTTTTTAGAGCCCAGAATCAGGGGAACCCTTTGGTGGATGCTGGCGGGCTTGATATCCAATATTCTCTCACGCCCGGTAGTGCAAAGGCCGCCGGCCTGTTCAATAATAAACGCCATAGGATTAGCTT
This sequence comes from uncultured Pseudomonadota bacterium, assembly GCA_963741375.1. Classification (GTDB taxonomy): domain Bacteria; phylum Pseudomonadota; class Gammaproteobacteria; order Methylococcales; family Methylomonadaceae; genus Methylomonas. The sequence goes on along the minus strand of CAVUMJ010000258.1, from coordinate 3,881 downwards.
CATACATTAGACGCAATTTACCTGGTTTGGCAGGATCACGCAAATCGTAAGGATAAAGAAATACGCCGCCACGATTAAGGATACGGTAAACCTCGGCAACCAGAGAAGCCACCCAGCGCATATTAAAATTCTTGCCACGCTCACCGTCATGGCCAGCCACACATTCATCAATATATTGTTTAACCGGCGGCTCCCAAAAACGCTGGTTAGACATGTTAATGGCAAACTCCTGACCTTCTTCAGGAATTTTGATATTGCAATGGGTAAGAATAAACTCGCCGATGTCCTGATCCAGCGTAAAAGCGTTAACACCATTGCCAGTGGTCAGCACCAACATGGTGGAAGGGCCATACAACACGAAACCGGCGCAAACCTGCTCACTGCCTTTACGCAGAAAATCCTCCGGCTCCGCTTCCACCCCCTCCCGGCAACGCAGGATGGAGAAAATAGTGCCGACAGTCAAATTAATATCAATATTGGAAGAGCCATCCAAAGGATCAAACAATACCAAGTATTTGCCCTTGGGGTATTGCTTGGGAATTTTAATGGGATCACTGGTTTCCTCTGAAGCCATCCCACCCAATTGACCACACCAATTCAGCGCGTTGACCATAACCTCATGCGTAATAATATCCAGTTTCTTCTGCACTTCACCCTGAACATTTTCTGAATCCGCACTACCCAATACACCGATAAGCGCTCCGCGATTTACCCGATGGGAAATATCTTTGCAAGCAGTCACGATATTATTCAGCAACAGAGTAAAGGTGCCGGAAGCGTCCGGTAAGCCGCGTTGTTGCTCTATAATAAACTGGGTTAAGGTAACTTGCTCAGACATGCTATATGTAACTCCATGAATTCGATTTTAAACTTTCTCGCTAAATAAATTGGTTAACGGCTTTTTCAAAGAATGGGTATCAGGTTTGCCTTGATGGGCTTCCATATAGCCTGTTTTCAGTCCCTGCTGCTCTAACTTACGCTGCAAATAATCCAGATGTGTATTAATTCTCTCCACAGTTTCCGCTGCATCGCTCCAAAATCTGGCATTTATGGCATCATCGTGGCAACTTATTCTGCAATGTATTGTAGCAAGTTCAGGTGGAGTTATGGTAATGTTGACTGCCCAATTTTTTTGTAAATTGCCGTCATCCTGGTGTTGAGCTCCTGATTTGTCCTGCTGAATTTCCAAGCGCACCGTACTGGCGGTGTTTTGCCAGAAGAACGGCAGTTCCACTATCCAGCCTTGTTTTACCGATTCATCATTCGGTAAAGAATTGAATTGATCCAGCGTCAGTTTAGCCAGAGCGCTATCGGCATTCTGTAAAAGCTCTTTGAGCATTTCCACGGTTTTAGGATTGGTCTGAGCTGCAATTTCCTGATTCAGCGCCTGAACCATTTTCAGCAATTCCAATTTCAAATCCTGCGGTAATGGAAGCTCAATATTATTTGAGAACTGTTGCGCCAGCCTGCTCTCAAAAAATAACCCGGATTGTGAAATGGACTGTTTAAGCTGTTCCGGCTGAGTTAACTGAGGAGCTTGCGGTATTGAAGCCAGTATTTGCCGCGCTAATTGTTTAAGGGCTTCAGGAATGCTGACATCCTGGGCCAGAGCAGGCAATATCCGGCTGAGAGTATTCGCAAAAACCGATGGCGGATTCTGGATAGGCAACAATTGTCTAAGCAATTGACTAACTTTTTGCTCGGAGATCTGCGGTATCGATTCAGTAACTGTCAAGTTAAAAACCGGAGTATCTCCCGCTTTCACCACTTGCAGCTGAATCTTGTCTCCTGGCAATAATTGCGAAATAGATTGCTGAGCAATCTTAGCGTTGCCTGTCTGAACAATAGAAGCTGAATTACCCATCATCACTTGCTCGGCATTCAGGCTAATTAATTGCCTGACCCGTTCGCCAACAGGATTGTTTTGCAGAATTGCCTGATCACTACCGGCATTGCTAAAAGTGGATGCGCCACTACCGGGTGGAGTAAGCGTTGGACTTGCAGAGGCAGGGGGAATCGTTGGCCGTGATGTTGATAAAGCTATCGCAGAACCTGATACAGACGATGCTGGCTGCTGCGCTGTAATTGCAGGTTGCAAAACTTGCAGAATCAGTTTGCCATGATCTATCCCCACCACTTCAGCCTGGATTTGCTGCCCGCTGACCAGCTGATTTAAGGCTAATTTTGGGTTAACAGCCGCTACTGATTGAGTGCTTACCGACAACAGTCTTAAGATTTGTGTCTGGGCTGGCTGGGCTTGAGATGCCGGACTAGCTATCTGCGGGGTTGTTCCGGCAATTGCAGGCTGAGCCGAGGCCGAGACAATTTTAAACTCTAAAGTCGGCTGAGTTCTCACTACCTGGAGTTGTAAATTTTCATTTGCTTGTAAAGCCAAAGGTTGTTGTGACTGCACCACAACAGTTTTATCGGCAATACTTAAAGCAATACCGTTTTGAATGATTGGTGTTTCCAGCACCTTGGCATCAACAATCTGATTCAATTGCAAAGGTAACTGATTGGTTAGGCTTTGCAAACCGGATGTCAGCTGTCTAGCATCAACAGATAGATTAATATCCATTTGATTCACCGATAGGTTGGCCGGATTGGCAATTAAATTCTGCGCCGAAACTTCAATCAAATTCAATATGGGCGCGCCTGTCGCCAAGGCAATCCCTCTATTATTAAGGTTCTGCGGAGCCTGGGCAAGTACAGAAAACTCGATATTTGGCTGCAAACTGATCACTTTAATCTGCAAAGACTGCCCGGCTTGCAAATTTATAGGCTGCTGAGCCTGCAACACTAAAGTCTTATCAGCCGCATTAACGATGAAAACTGCCTGTCCACCTTGAGTTTCCAATACTTTGCCGTTTAAAACCTGATTCAACTGAAAATCAGGCAAACTTTGCTGAACTTGAGCATTTTGGCTGAGTATCGGGTTATCCGCAGGTATGCCAAAATTCATGGGCTTACATCTTTGATCATGGCGAAGGAGACAATTGCCTAAGACGGATTTAGTATATCAGTCGCTAAGCTTAAAACCTACTGTAAAGCTGAGTTTTGAAAAAACCGTGCTGAAGCCGGAATGGGTATGCCTAAAAAGCCATTATCTATTAATCAGTTAGTTTTATAGACTATCAAAAACCAGCATCGGTTCAACAGACAAAAAATATCGCTGAAAACAAATTTGCAATTCAATCGCAAGCATTATAGATTCAGAATTTTCCAGACCCTCGCTTCCCCTATGCACAAACCTCCGGTATACAAAGGCCGCGGCAGCATCAGCAACGCTGCAGGACGCTATGAAAAGCATAGCAGTGATCCGATTGATGACGGATGGGGCAGTGCGGACAGTGAACTACCGGCACTGCATACTGAGATACTGATAGACAACAGCAAATCTTTGATTACTTACAACGATTCGCCGGATATTCCTTTCGACCGCTCGATTAACCCTTACAGAGGTTGTGAACACGGTTGCGTTTATTGCTTTGCCAGACCATCGCATACTTATTTGGGCATGTCAGCCGGACTGGATTTTGAAAGCCGTATTCTGCTTAAACCGGATGCTGCTGCATTGTTGCGCCAAGAGTTGAGTAAACGCCACTACCAGTGTGCGCCTTTGGCGCTGGGCAGCAATACCGACCCTTATCAACCAATAGAACGCCAGCAACAACTGATGCGGCAAATTCTCGACGTGTTGGCGGAAACCCGCCATCCTTGCAGCATTATCACCAAATCCGCTTTGATTGAACGCGATATTGACGTATTGGCCGCCATGGCTGAACAAGGTCTGGTTTCGGTCGGTATTTCGGTTACCACTCTGGATAAGGTTTTAGCACAGAAACTGGAGCCACGCGCAGCGGCGCCCCATCGGCGCAGGG
>CAVUMJ010000257.1:0-5937 GCA_963741375.1 uncultured Pseudomonadota bacterium | reverse complement strand
GTAGTACTGTCCCCCCGCCGTCATCAAGGCGGCGCAGAAGGTGAGGTTCTTTCTACAGTCCTTGGCGGTTCATATTCTCGGAACTTGCTTAAGGATAGTAGCTTAAGTCTAACGCCCGGGTGGTGGAATTGGTAGACACGCAGGTCTCAGAAGCCTGTGCCTTAACAGCATGCGAGTTCGAGTCTCGCCTCGGGCACCATAATGATAGAGAATAAGTTACATCTTTTTGGAATCCAATTTAGTTCCATCAGGATGCTAGCACTGCTAGCAAGAATCTTGTTCGATGAATGGCATTTCCGAGGGAATTGAAGGTCTCATGTTGGGCAATGGGCTGTTCCCGCCTATTCGACGGTACAATTGGGCGAGAATATGCCCCCCTGATACAAAAAACTTTTGGGGGTAGCTCTGAGCGCCTTTTCGGCCTGCATTTTTCTTCTCAAGAGATCCTGTGCCTGTTCGATCGGAACCTTTTCCTGATCCATTACGCTAAGTGAAAAAAATGAGAAGAATTATCCGTGCCAGGCTATAAAATCAAGATTGAGACCGTGACTGTCGGTGGCGCCGACTATCAGATCCGTTCCTTAAAAGATCTTCAGCAATACGCCGATCCCTTGGGCGAAGCCGCTTTGGCAGGCATTTCTCCGGCTAGTTGGTCGCTGTTCGGGCATTTATGGCCTTCAGCCCGGGTGCTTGCGTTGTTTATGCATAACCTGGATTTGCAAGGCAGGCGTATTTTAGAAATCGGCGCAGGCTTGGCTTTGTCCAGTTTGGTGATTCATAAACGGGCAGGGGATATGACAGTCAGTGACTGGCATCCTTTGAGCGAGTCTTTTCTGCATGAAAACCTGTTGCTTAACCATTTGGGCAGTCTGAAATATCAGACCGGCAACTGGGAAACCAGCAATCCGGCGTTAGGCCGTTTCGATCTGATTATCGGCAGCGATATCCTTTATGAACGGCAACAGCCGAACCAGTTAGCTAATTTCATTGATCAACACGCCTCAGACACTGCAAAAATCATTATCGTCGATCCGGACCGCGGTAACCGGCCGAAGTTTTGCCGGGAAATGGCCGGTTTAGGCTACGAGTTTACCACTTGGCGCGCCAATCGCTTTTTGGAAAACGGCGAGGAATTTAAAGGTTGTTTTCTGAGTTTTAATAAATCGAACGGGGGGGCGGGATGACTAGCCGCGATAATGGTTTATGGCTGAAGTTCTGGCGGGACAAGCGTAGCGATTTTCATCAGAAAAACGTGAATCGGCTGTTGACCAGATTCTGGCCAAATCTGAATCCGCTGGCCGGAAACCGGGTGTTTGTGCCGCTTTGCGGCAAAAGCCTGGATATGATCTGGTTGGCCAAGCAGGGGCATGAAGTCATCGGCGTGGAATTGAGCCCGGTTGCCGTGAAAGCATTCTTCCGGGAAAACAAATTGCAGCCGGTTAAGTTGAAAAGGGGGCAATTCACGCTGTGGAAGCATGGCAAAATCAGCATTTTATGCGGCGATTTTTTTGAGTTGACCCGGAAGGATTTGGGGGAAATAGACCTGGTATATGACCGGGCCGCACTAACAGCACTTCCTGATGACATCCGTATTCTTTATGTCGCCCATATGAAAAAGATATTGCCGGTGACAGTAAGGATGCTGTTGCTGACTGCTGAAGATGTTGATGTCAAGGATGAAAGTGATCCGGTTTTGGTTGTAGATGAAGAGATCAACACTTTGTTCGCCGAGGATTTTCAGATTGATCTGACCCATGTTGAGAGCATGGTCGAAGACGATTTTCCGTCATGCCTTCAATCTGCCGAGCCGGTTGAATATAAAGTCTATCTTCTCTGCGCTAAATTAAAAACATCCTGTGAAGATCTTACCACCCGGCATTAAGTCTTTGGTAATCTCGGCATATCAATATAAGATGTGCCGAACGCGCGTGGCGCATCAAGCCTCAATCGAGGCTGATGATTAATCAGTTTTTATCAATACGGCAGGCCGAATTTTCTATCAGTGAAACTATGAGCCGTAAAATTGGTCTTCTATTTATCAAGAGTCCCAACGATTTAGTATTTTGCTCCTGGTTTGACGGCAAGGAAATCTTGCCTCAACCCATTTGGCGTGAATCAGAAAACCGTAACGGCCTCAGCACTCATGGATAGATTTTTCACATCATTATTGTTTAGGCTTTGAGCCGCCAGCTGGTTTGCAGGTTAAAGCATTGACAATTGAATTTTGTGTGGAAAACTAAAATAAAACTATATTTGGAGGCTGCGGAAATATTTTTTTATTTAAAGCGACTACTGGCGGAGTATTTCATATGAAAATGGTTTCAGATAAGCCTTCGGCTTATATACCTTTGTGGATTTACGCGAATAAGGAAACCGGCTCAAACACCGGATTGCCGTTTACCGAATTGGGTAGATTGTTTTTTGATGACTTTAACGAAAAAATCAAATTTTATTGTATGTCTGCAGTAAACGCCGCGTCGTGGAAAGATTTTTTATCGAAAGATGAGCTGACTAATTACAATGTTTTTGCTTTCGTTATCAAGTATTTGTGGGAGTATGAAAGCATCCGTGTGCCGTTCATGAATAAATGTAACACCGATATACTGGTCTGCAATGCGCAAGCTTTGCAGCATGTCCATCAAAAATTGGCGGAAGAAACCACAGACAAAAAAGATAAGTGGAAAAACACCTATCTGGCCGAGATGTATTTTGAGTATGCGGAATACATCATTAATAAACGTTACCAGCCGGATACTAAAATTGCGGCATATGTCCTGAAAAGTTAACAAATTTTTGGTTATTTTGGTGCGGCATGCCGCACCTTTTTTGCGCATGACGGCAAAATAACCGCATTTCATTTTGCCTGTCTAAGCTTTATGGGTTCAATTAAAGCAGGATGTGGCCAACCTGATTGATTCATGGATGTTTTTTATTTTTTGAATTCTCTTCCTGGCCTATAGATTGCTTCAAAAAGTTTTAGAGGTTGAACGTCATGTCGGCAAAAAAGCATATTCCCATCAGCATTTGCCCAAGCTCACAAATAAACGAGTTGGGCAAATTTCCGTTTATGATCCGCTATCGGGGTGAAAAACGTAACGCTGTCCTGATCAGATTCAAGGGTCAGGTTTATGGGTATTTAAATCAATGCGTGCATATGCCAAGAACTCTGGATTGTGAAGATGAGCATATCTTTGACGATTCGGAACGTTATTTGCAATGTTCCATGCATAGTATTTGCTATGACCCGGTAACAGGCGAATCTGTCAGCGAAATATGCGCTGGCAAAAAGTTGACGGCGCTAAAAATCATAGAGGAGGAAGGTTGGGTATACCTGCTCGATAAAAAAGCCGTCATTGATTCCTGATTCAGCGTTCAAGGTAAAAAAGGAGCGCAATATCTAACGCTTTGCGCCCAATATCGTTTACCCTGCTTGGAGGTCTCTTGCAGATAACTATGAAATCTTAACTTTAGGCCAGGAAAAAAATGTGATTTACTTGCATCCAAACATTAATGCATCGCTGTTTACCGCCCAGGACAGCCTGCATGAGTTTAAACTGCTTCTGAAACAACACGATGCCAAGCTGGTTGAAAAATTTGACCCGCACCATTCGGTAAGCGGTCTGCTGGAAGAAAAATCCGATTTTATGGATCAAGTGTTAAGTTGCTGCTGCCAGCATTTTCTGGGCGGATACTCTTCACAACTGGTTTTGTGCGCAGTGGGAGGTTACGGCAGGCGGGAATTATTCCCGTATTCCGATATCGATATTCTGTTGTTACTGAACTTTGATAAAAACCAGGAATTTCAGGATGCTTTGGCCGGTTTCTTTAACTTCCTTTGGGATATGGGCTTAAAACCGGGGCTTAGCGTCCGCACCATCAATGAATGCGTAGAAACCGCCCTGCTTGACCAAACCGTGATGACCAGTTTAATGGAAATTAGGCTGATTAACGGTTCAAGCATTCTTTTTGAAGCGCTTAAAGCTGAAATTACGCCTGATAAAATCTGGCCTGCAGACCAATTTTTCATCAGTAAAATGCAGGAACAACAAAAGCGCTATAGCAAATATGACGATACAGCCTATTATCTTGAGCCCAATATCAAGGAAGGCCCCGGTGGATTGCGCGACCTGCATGTGATTGCCTGGGTATTTAAGCGCCAGTACGATACAACTACGCTTAGGCAACTGGCTAAATTCGGGTTTCTGCCTGAGGAACTGGTTAAATACGGCTTTCTGCCTGAATCCGAATATACCGAACTGATTGACTGTCTGGATGTGCTGTGGCGGATTCGTTATGCAGTACATCTGTTGACAAACCGCTGTGAAGACCGCCTGATCTTTGAATATCAACGCGACCTTGCTCATCAATTTGGCTTTTATAGCGATAATCAGTGCTTTAATGAAGATGTTGAACAGTTCATGCAGTTTTATTTTAAAACGGTACGCAGTCTGGTGCGTCTTAATGAAATGCTATTGCAGTTGTTTAGCGAGCGTTTTCTTGGCGGGGAAACTGTCAGTGTTCCCATACCGCTGAATCATCATTTTACCGTGGTCAACGGTTATCTGGAATCAGTAGATGATTTTGTTTTTGAAAGATACCCGCCTGCCTTACTGGAAATCTTTCTGGTTCTGCAACAAAATCCTTCCATAAAGGGCATCAGAGCCACCACTATCCGGCTGATCAGAAAGAATTTGCATCTGATAGACGCGGCTTTTCGGGAAAATAAAACAGTCAATAATGTTTTTATTGAGATTTTTCGTCAGCCCAGCGGTCTGACGCATCAATTGCGGCGCATGAACCGTTACGGGGTTTTATCGGCTTATTTGCCTAGTTTTGGGCATATTGTCGGGCGTATGCAATACGATTTGTTTCATATCTATACGGTTGATGAGCATACCCTGTTTCTTATCCGGAATTTGCGGCGGTTTTCGCTGGACAGCCATAATAGCGAGCTACCTTTTTGCAACGAAGTTTTTTTCCGTATCGGCAAACCGGAAGTGTTATATCTGGCAGGGCTTTTTCATGATATAGCCAAGGGAAAAAACGGCGACCATTCGGCATTGGGCGAGGAAATTGTGCGCAGTTTTTGCGCTCAGCATCAGCTTTCCCAGCATGACAGTAAATTGATAGCCTGGCTGGTTCGGAATCATTTGATCATGTCCACCACCGCACAGCGCAAAGACATCAGCGACCCCAACATCATTCTGGAATTTGCCCAAATAGTAGGCAGTATCGAATACCTGAATTATTTGTATTTGCTAACGGTTGCCGATATTCGCGCTACCAGTCCCGGCTTATGGAGTTCCTGGAAAAACGCCTTGCTTAAGGAACTATACAAGTCAACGCATAGCGCTCTGCGCAAAGGTTTGCAAATCCCTGCCGGACAAACCGACCGGAAACTGGCGAATAAAAAAGAAGCCAAGGAGGAGTTAATTAAATTGGGTATTTCCGAACCGGTCATTGATGCGGCGTGGGAACATACCAGCGACGATTATTTTTTACGGTATTCACCCGATGAAATTGCCTGGCACACCATTGCTATCGCCTCGTCGAATGAACAGCAATTCCCGCTGGTGCTGCTAAGGCCGCAAACCCATCGCGGCAGTGCGGAAGTCTTTGTTTATACCATTAACGAAGGCTCGATATTTTCTATTTGCACCGCCAGTCTGGATCAATTGGGTTTGACCATACTGGATGCCAGAATCATGACTACCCAGGATAACTACGTGCTGAATAGCTTCCAGATTCTGGAGCAATCAGGCCAGCCCATCAATGAGCTGAGCCGGGAAATACATATCTGCAAATCCTTGCGTAATAATTTGTTGCGCCGGGAAGTTAAAGGCGACAAAAATATCCATCGCGAATCCAGGCAGGCCAAGCATTTTCCTATCGCCACCAATGTGCAGTTTACAGCTGATCCGATAACCGGACACACCA
>CAVUMJ010000256.1:0-11061 GCA_963741375.1 uncultured Pseudomonadota bacterium | reverse complement strand
AGCGGGAATCGATGACTGATGCTGAAGCATTAGAATGGCTGAGGTTGCTATGAAACAGAGCAGACAGATGGAATTCGAAGATGTGCAAGGCATAGTCCGATTTGCCTATAACCACTTAAAACGCGCAGGGTTCTTGCTGTTACAGGTCAAAAACCGCGAGGCCGCCAGAGAGTGGCTGAAGACAGCGCCGGTGACCAATGCAGTTAAACTGGTTCCGCCGCCGAAAAGAACCTTGCAAATTGCCCTGAGCAGCCAGGGGTTGGGCGCCTTAGGCGTGGCGGACGCTATTGTACAAGGTTTTTCGGTGGAATTCGTCGCCGGCATGAGTGGTGACGCCAATCGATCATCCAGACTCGGCGACATAGGCGAAAGCGATCCCGGTCATTGGCAGTGGGGCTCGGCGCCAAACAATATGCCTCACGTTCTGGTCATGCTGTATGCCGAACCGGATGATTTTGAGCAATGGCAACAACAAATATTGGAACAATGCGCCGCCGGATTTACCGTTATCGATAAACTGGACACGGAAGTGATGAATGGCCGGGAACCTTTCGGGTTTATCGACGGAATTTCACAACCAGACATTGATTGGCAAGGTGAACGGGTGACCCATTATCAGCAGGAGATTGAATACACCAATCTTTCCTGTCTTGGCGAGTTTTTGCTGGGATATTCAAATGAGTATAGCGGTTATACCGGCCGTCCGTTGCTTGACGAACAAAGCGAAGGCGCAAGCAATCTGCCGAAAGCTGAAGATGCGCCCGATAAAGCTGATTTAGGCCGCAACGGCACCTATCTGGTCTTCAGGCATCTTAAACAGGATGTCCGCCAATTCTGGCGGTTCATGGATGCTCAAGCCGGCGGCGACGCCGCCCGGCGACAACATCTTGCCGAGGCTATGGTGGGTAGAACCTTGCCGGAAGGCAAACCCCTGGCGGCATTGACGGATAAGGGATTGAACGACTTTGATTATCAGGGCGATTCACAGGGCTTCAAATGCCCTTTTGGCGCACATATCAGGCGGGCTAATCCCAGAAACCCGGATTTACCCTCCGGCCAACCCGGATGGCTTGCCTGGTTATGGCGTAATTTAGGTTTTGACGCCAAGGCCCGCCGGAAAGATATTGTGGCTTCCACGCGTTTTCACCGCTTGCTGAGACGCGGGCGCAAGTATGGGAAAAGTTTGTCCATAGACCAGGCTTTGACGCCTGCGGAGGCAAATGAAGAGTCCGGTTTGTATTTTATTTGTCTGAATTCAAGCATAGTCCGCCAATTTGAATTTGTGCAGACCGCCTGGATAATGGGCACTCGTTTTGATGGTTTGAACCGGGAAGGCGACCCATTGCTAGGCCACCGCCAACCGGATTTGGCCGGCGCGCCCAGCGACGGTTTTTCCATTCCGCAAGCCAATGCGCCCGACGAAAAGCTGTGCGGATTACCCCGCTTTATCACCGTGCGAGGCGGCGCTTATTTCTTTTTACCGGGTATCCGCGCTCTGCGCTATCTGGTTTCCACTAGTTGAAGGGGAAAATTATGGATGCCAACACCAGCAAACCCATTCCTGCCGCCAATACCGGCAATGCTTTTCTTGATTGGATCAGCGATACTAATTTAAGTTTGCTGCATCTGGAGCGGCGAATTGATCCTTTCATTCGTCCAGCCTTTGACGCCATGCTCAGAGACCCGTTGACAAACCTGACTACCTGGCTAATCAATTTTCAGCGCAAACGCGAAAATTTACAGATTGCCGAGGAAAAATTATTACCGAATGAAGAGGAATATCTGGAATCCATTATTGCCAGTTTCCGGGAGCAAATGAATTTGCTGTGGAAACCGGGCGGTTTTGAGCGCGGCGGCAACACTAAAACTCATGGCATGGTTCGCGGGGAATTTATTGTCCATGACAACCTTCCCTCTGAATTTCGCCGTGGGGTGTTCGCGGAGCCGAAAACCTATCGCGCCTGGGTGCGCTTTTCCGGTCCTGGCCCGTATGTTAGTCCGGACATCGACGATGTCGGCTTTATGAGCATCAGCATCAAGCTTATGGGCGTGCCGGGAGAAAAACTGATGGCCGAGGAAAAATTTACCCAGGATTTTTTCAGCGTTTCCACGCCGACCTTTGTGACTGGCGACACTATATCCAATGCTAATCTACAAAAATGGAGTTTAAAGAACGCCCAGATTTTGCACTTTATTAATTTGCGCCATCCGCATATTCTCGACGGCATCATGCAGATGCTATGGATTAAAACCCAGACCAGTCCTTTTGAAGCGCCTTATTTCAGTTGCGTGCCTTATCTGCTTGGCGAAGGACAAGCCATGCAATATTCGGTTTGGCCGAAATCCGATCGGCGCACTCCGGTGCCATGCCTGCCGCGCCGGCCGCCTGACGATTACCTGCGTCTGGCCATGATCAAGGCGCTTGATCAAGAGGATGTGGAACTGGACTTTCGCGTGCAATTGCAGAGAGACCCACACCTGATGCCGATAGAAAACGCCGCCGTGCTATGGCCGGAAAAGCTTTCGTCCAGGGTGTCGGTGGCGACATTGCGGTTGCCAAGGCAAAAATTCGATTCTCCGGCGCAGATGGCGTTCGCCAACAGGCTGTCCTATAATCCCTGGCATTGTATTGCCGAGCATCGGCCGCTTGGCAATCAAAACCGCGCCAGACACCGTATGTATCTTGAGCTTTCCACATTGCGGCATAATATGAACGATATACCGCATTATGAGCCAAATGGCGATGAAGTTTTCGACTAGGAGGCTGTCCGAGAGCGTATGCAGGGCCATAGGGCGTATTAGCGAAGCGTAATACGCCGGATGATCGAAGGCCAACATGCGGCGCAATACGGCTTACGCCTATTGCGCCCTATGACCTACGATTCCTATTCTCGGACAGCCTCCTAGGATTGAAACCGTTTTATCCAACCGGCAAAAAACGGATGAGGGAAGATTGAGTTGACCGGCAAAGTCAATATCCCCAAAATTGCCGGATATTGACTTTTTTGCTGATGATTTCTGAGACCTAAGGGCTTCAAACCCTTATAAATTTTATGGGTAGGAGGTAAGCTTTACTTGAACATCGCCGGAATTATCGTCTACACCTTCATCATTGATGCCGAGATATAGAGTACCTGGGCCGTTGATTGTGACGTAACTTTCTGCGCCGATGTAGAAAATGGAAGCTGCCGGTATGCCTACCGAGAAAGCTAATTCTCCATTCAGATTACCGTTTGAGGAATAATAGCCGTTATAGGCTATATTTGCCTTAAACCCAGGTTGTTTGGCAGTGGATCTTGGGATGAATGCGCCTATTAGCGCGCCTATGGGAGTATAGCCGCCACCCGGGGCTCCGAAACCCAGACCGGCAGCCCCCATCAGCGGACTGATGCCATTGCCTTGCTGACTCCAAGTGACGCCGCCCGGTCCGGATGGATAATTAACGCCAAAATTCCAAGTGCCGCTGGCGCTGACATAGATGATACCCGCCTCAGTCACTTCTATTGCCGCAACCAGCGGTATGGCGGTAGTGCTAAGACCCGAAAAATTGCCGTTTGCTTTTGCAGACACGGTGACATTAGCGGTTTTTTCTGCATGAACAACTGATGTTGCTAACATCATTGCAATTGCGATGCTGCTACTTAAGTAAAAATTCTTCATAACTGAACTCCCGATGATGTGGATGATTAGTGGATAAAGACTTTTGAAGATGTATAAGCCGGTAATGCCGTCCCCCCTTTCTATCTAAAATCGGAAGCAGGCGATCTTATACAGGTCGTATCATTGATTACTTTACCGATATTTACAATTGGTACAAATACCCCAACAATCCGGTTTAAGCCAAAGAACAGAACAAATGCCAGCTGACAAGGATGGCGCTTGCCTATTCGAATTCGGGTTTTCGATCCTATGATAATCGTCTTTGTCTGGGAAGATGGCTGATAGACTGAAAACTGACCAGTTTTTGCTTTTGTTCGTCCCAAAGATTTAGCCAAAGTGATTTAATACTCTTGCGTAAAGTTAGAGGCGTGGCTGTCTGAAAGGCTGGAATTTCAATGAGGCAACGTTGCAGATGATAGTTTGGAATATTGGCTTTAACGTGGTGTATGTGATGTAAACCTATGTTGCCTACTATCCAGGCTAGTACTTTAGGTAATTTATAATAAGAGCTTCCTTTTAAACCGGACAGGGTTAGATCCCAGCTTTGATGCCGCTCCCAATAAACTCCCTCGTACTGATGCTGAACATAAAATAACCACATGCCGGCGCTTGCAGCGATGATAATGATAGGCAATTGTATTGTCAGAAAGTTTTGAAATCCCAACACAAAACTCATGGCGGTTATCAAGACTACCAGCATCAAATTGGTAAAAATGACGCTAAAGCGTTCACGTATTTTAGCGCCGGGACTTGGGAATCGGTTGATGACCAAAAACAACACCAACGGGATGATGGTAAATAACAAAATAGGGTTACGAAAGCTACGGTAAGCAAAGCGTTTGAACTTTGATGCGGACAAGTATTCATCCACTGTCAGTGTCCAAATGTCTCCAACGCCACGGCTGTCGAGATTTCCTGAACAGGAATGATGGATGACGTGAGTGCGTTGCCAGTCTTCAAATGGAGTGTAGACCAGGATACCGGAAACATAGCCAAATACCTGATTGAACCTGCGCGTAGAAAAAAAAGCTTGATGGCAGCAATCATGAAAAAGGATAAATATGCGAACCAGAAAGCCTGCTGCAGCTACTGACAACAATAAGGTTATCCAATAAGGAAAACCATACAACACAAAATAACTCATCAGCACCCAGATGCTGATGTAAGGGATAAAAGTATTCAAGATTTGCCATAAAGCCTGCTTATTATCAGGATGAGCATATTTCGATACGGATTGAATTAAATCTTCTCTAGTGGAAGGGATATTTTCAAAAGTTGAAAATGACGGGATTTTGGTAATTTGTTCAGGCATTTCTATATTAACTCATTTGATAGGCAGGGACTTTACAGGCAGTGATATTGTTCAAACCCAAAAGCCAATTTAACCGCGGATATTTTTGACTTAGGGAAGGGCAGGTTAAAGAAGTAGCGGGATATTAACGAGGAATCTTGGACTGTTCCAGCTTATTTCTGCTGAGTCTTATCAGCAAAACAACTGGAAATATTCGACTTATACAAGTGCCGGGTTTTTCAATAACTATTTATTAGTGATGAAACAGGGTAAGGAAGTTCCGGGATGAATAAAAAATCGTGACCAAACAGTGTTTGGGGTGTCTTGAAAGCGAAAAAGACCGCATGAGCAACTGTGGTTTCCGGAATTCTATGTTTGGATGAAATCGCAATGCTATAGAAACTGGTTTTTCTTGATGGCGTCATCTAAACTCACGGGGTGGCTAAGTGTCGAAAATGTTAGCATTAGGTTAAGAAATATGCAGGAGATAAATATATATGCGTATAACGGCCAGTCAAAAACAAATTATCTGTGAAAGCGCTTCAAAATATTTTGGCGCGGATGCGCGTGTCTGGCTGTTTGGCTCCAGGACGGATGATCAAGCCAAAGGCGGTGATATCGACTTATATATAGAACCCCAAATACAAAACGCCTCAGATTTGATAACAGCCAAATTGCAATTCTTGCAAGACTTGCATAAAAAAATAGGTGATCAAAAAATTGATGTTGTTTTACACAGAACCAATGCCCTAAACGATTTGCCGATTTACCGTATTGCAAAACAAACCGGAGTACTGTTGCAGTGACGGAAGCCGTTATTGAGATTTTAAAAATATGCAAACGTCATGCTGATCGTTTGCAATGGGCAATGACTGAACTACAGGGAAATTTGCCATTTTCAGCAAGCAAATTAATGCAGCTGAATGATATTGAGCTTGCCATACTTGACCAATTTTCAACCCGTTTCGGCAAATTGCAAGACTTAATGGGGGTAAAGTTATTTCCAGCGGTATTGGAACTCACCAAAGAACCCGGCGAACTTAAAGTATTTATCGACAAATTGAATCGCCTGGAAAAAATTGGCGCCATTCCTTCAGCAAACGACTGGCTGCTGATGCGGGAAATCAGAAACGCTTTTTCACACGACTATCCCGATGATCCTGATTTACAAGCGGAAATATTGAATAAGGCATACCAGTTGGCAGAGCAACTGCTTGATGTCTTTCAAACAGTGATTGAATTTGTTACACCCTATATCAAACAATAGGCCGTAACCGGCTAATGATCATATTTTAGTGATTAATCATCACCATGATTCTTGACCTTTTTAAAAAGCGGAGGAAGATCACATGAACAAAGAAGGACTCAAAGAAGAAGCTCTCAAATGGCGGAATAAGTTCAACAAAGGCCAAAAAAATTGGAGTGCTGTTCACTACACGACGGTTTTTGGCTCAATTATTTTAAGCGTCTTTGCCGGAGCTGTTCTGCAATTCAAGTCAGGTGAGGCAATGGCTATTGCGACTGTTCTGACCTCCCTTGCTGCTGCGCTTAGTAGTCTGGCTGCTGCAGGTGGATTTGAACGAAAATGGAGAAGTAATCGACTTAGCCGGAGCCGAATAGACGGCTTGTTGATGGACATTGAAGGTGATTCACCTAATCTTCCTGAACTGACAAAACAGTTGAAGGATATCATCATGAAACATGACTTAGAGATTGTTGGTGAAAAAAGTGACGAAGATGAGGAGCCTAAGCCCAACAAAGACGACTAATCCCGAGTTTGAGCTTTGATTAGGGATGTTTTAAATTTGAATAATATCGAATGATAAGGATTGTCATCAGGTACGTTAAGGTTGCGAAAAAGGGGGCGTGCGCGAAAGGGAAAAAGGTGTCGTAAAACCAGGCAGTGACATTGCTGTTGGTGTCGGTGCGGGTTTTGGGCAGACCGTTGGCTTGCCAAGTGTAGGTGGTGGTTTGCGGCTTGGCGTCAGTGGCGGTTTGTATATTATCGTTAAGAGTAACGGGCTCTAACATTCTAAAAATACAATGTTGGAATGCGGGAACTGACCCTATCCTCTATAGTATTGGTCCACCAATAAACTGGCTGCTTGATGTCCACATCAGTTTGGATCGCACCCGTTTTTAACGTTAATATTGTTATATTTTATCTCAGATGTTTAAATAACTAAAATTTCTTCTCAATTATGAATATAACTATCATTTAAAGAAAATTATATGCCAACAGTTAAGTTCTTAGGTAACATTCAGCCTGACTTTTTAGTCAAATCCTTTAATGATAGTGAAAAACTTTCTTGGTATGATCCACATCCTCAAATTAATATAAATTTTACCCTTAATATAAGGGGTAGTGATTTTGAGATTGTATGCCAATTGGATAATTGGGAAACACATTTTATAGATAATGTTCATAAGCGTTCATATGATTTTATTAGCTCATATCTTGATCTTATTACTTTTTTTACCGGTGATCCATTGTATGCGTTTATTACTCATTACGTTAATTCAGATGATGTTAAGACAGAATTTGCAATTAGGAATCCCCATTTATCGCAATTTTGCACTGTTTATTCTTCTAATCAAAGCCAAGAAAGCTATTTTAAGATACGCAATATTGTTCGTACCGATCCGCGTGTTTTTTTAGTTTTAAGAGACCTCTGTCATTCTATTAGATCGCATCATGATATTTTGATAGGTTGCGCTCGATCAATTGACGGTATTAGGCTACTTATTTGGGGAATGGATACAAAATCAAGAAGAGATACTAGTTTATCATGGAATAAATTACGTGTAACTTTACGTATTAGTGAACAATATCTAAAATTAATTACTGATAGTTCAATAAGTTATAGGCATGGTTCAAAAGATTTTACTCCAGGTGATATTGTGGGCGAGGTTGTTGAGCGTAGTTGGATAGTGATGAATAGATATCTTGAGTTTCGCTTGCGTAACACAGATCAAACTTTAGAAAACTCTCATCCGTTACCTAATGATACATTCCCTGTTCTTTAAGAGAAACGGGGCCAGGTTGATTAATGTAAAACTTAATTTATCTGATTCATTCCTTTATTCTTAGCACTATCATATTGGTTGAGTCACTAACGGATCAATTACTTTCAATCCTTCCACCCAGTCAAAATCCTTAACATTACGAGTTAGCAAAGTTTTGCGATATTCCAGACCAGTAGCGGCGATAATGGCATCACCCAAAGACATTTTTCGTCCCTGACGTAAATTAATGGCTAAATCGATAATTGATGAAGAAATCGGGAAAACTGTCACTACCTGAAAGAGTTGCTGAAAATCCAGCTTATCGGCTGCATTGAGTTTGTGATAACCCAAAACTTCAAGCCGTGTAATATCAGAGGCGTAAAGGCTCTGATTCATAAACCACTGACGTAGTGGTTTATATTCCGGCAAATTGGCGTAAATGAATATATTGCTATCCAGTAGCACTTTTACTCTCTACCAGAAAGTGGGCGATCCTGGCGAATTTCTCTTTGCCAAGCAGCCGGGTCGCCAATATCCTTAAAAGCAGTTCCTCTTGCCGCGATTGCTTCCATAATTGCCACAGCTTTTGTACCATTCGGTTCAGATTTGGCTATTGCGGCTCCATTCTTTTCCAGTTTGGTTTTTAGGAAACGCACAAAATCTAACGCCTCTTCCTGCATTTCAGGTGGTAGGGTTTCCATGTCTTCTAGGATTTGTTGAGTAACTGTGCTCATCAATTAGGCTCCTTGATCATTGATAATAAATTAATTATGCTTTAAGTAAGCGCCATTCTAACACGCCCCCCTTTTTTAGTTAGTTTTGCGCCAGGGTTTTGCCGGCAGATTTGTTGGTTTTCCAAGCTACGAGCTCTTCCGCGCCGAATCTATGCGGATATCGGTTGATCTAATCAACGATAGACCTCAGCTTTGTGACATAATCGTTTTTGGTATTGATTTGTCTTTGAAGGATTGATATGTCGCTGTGGATGAAAATTTTGCCATATCATAAATTTGAAGCTAATAGGTTCACCCGGTAGGTACTTTTGTACCGGTACATTAGTACTTATTGTTTTATTAAGGATTATTTGGCATATTTCAAGACTTTAGGCGCATTAACTCTACCCGGTTCCATTCAAGTTTTAAAAATCCATTATAAATATTTAGGAGTACTCAAATGGCGAATTTGGCAAGTCGGTTAATCAAAGCAAGTAATCTATCATACGATATTAACGACGAGGGAACCGGTTTTAGTTTGCCCGCCGCAGACTATTTAACAATTAGTACTGTCATTGGATTTACCGGGACGCCTCCCGTCATATTTCAGTCGAAGAATGAAGACGGTATAGATGCTTGTTATTTTGCTGAAACCAATGATGCATGGTTATTGGTTTTTAGAGGAACGCTTTCCCCCACTATTCAGTTAAGTGACCCAAACGCCATGTTGCGTTCACTTTTGGACTGGTTAAATGATGGCAAAATTGAGCAGGTTAAAGGCGATAAATTGCCGGGTTTGGTACATGCCGGTTTTTTATCCTCTCTTGATAATCTTTGGGAGATCATTGACCATTCTCTATTTCTTAGAGCAAATCAATCAGGAAAGCCATTGTATATTACCGGACACAGCAAAGGCGGCGGACTGGCGTTTTTGGCTGCTCAAAGGCTTTTGGCTGAACAAGTTACTGTTGACGGTGTTTATACTTTTGCTGCGCCTAGAGCTGGAAACCAGACATTTGCGCTTGAATATGATGCAATATATAAAGATAAAACCTATCGAATTGAATATCAGGATGATGTGGTTCCGCACATTCCCCCTCAGACCGGCGCCTGGATACAATCTATTCAGACAGCGCAAACTATAAGAGGCAAAATATCCGCCATTCTATCCGCTGATGATGTCGTTGCTAAAGCGTCTTTTGATGCGTTAGTCAGTAGACTTCAAACTATTATGAAACAAATGGCTGACCATACTCTCGCTTTGGATAACTATGTGTCTGTTGGAACATTGAAATTTATAGACTGGGATAACAATGATCCATTGCAAGATGACTCGTGGGCATTGAATGTAAAAAGAGAGTTGCATTTGGCGGAAATGTTTTTAACTTTACAATATAAAACAATTGCAGAAGACCATTTCAGCGCCGCCGGACATGGATACATGGATTTTCAATATCCTGCTGATCTTTAATGGTTTTGATCTTCGATTAATCAATAAGGCATCATGATGTTTAATAGTCACGTATTAGAAGTCGCCATTGGCATGACCTTTTGTTATGCCGCCATTTCTCTCACTACCAGTTCAATCAAAGAAGCCATCGCCACAACATTAAAATGGCGTTCTAAATCGCTATTGTCCGGCATTCAAGCCTTATTAAATGACAAAGACTTTACCGGTTTAGCAAAAGATATCTACAATCATGCGTTGGTCAATCCATTAAGTAACGGCCAAGCAACTGATGTTGAATCTCTTTCCAAAAAACCATCTTACATAGAACCTGATAATTTTGCACAGGCCTTGATAGATTCTTTGCGATCCGCACCGGGTAATTTTGCGCAAATGAAATTAGACATAGAGAAAATTACCGATCCGCAAATCAAAAATTTATTATTAAACTTTTATATCAAGTCGGATAATAAAATAGAAAATTTCCATCAACAAGTTTCAACCTGGTTTGACGATAGTATGGATAGGTTGTCCGGTGCTTACAAAAGAAAGTCTCAATGGGTTTGCTTCATTATTGCTGCGGTGATTGCAGTTAGCCTGAATATTGACAGCCTGTATCTATTTAAAACGCTTTGGGAGCATCCAGGGGATATTACCCAATTAAATCTGCAGTCAACAGCAACGGCAAGTGTTGTCTTAACGGAATTACAAAAACTTCCAATTGGCTGGAATGGCCGTCAGCTGGATTTTTATATGTTGGTTGGTTGGCTGATAACCGCATCAACATCCTTGTTCGGCGCCCCATTTTGGTTTGACGCCATGCAAAATCTAATTAATTTACGGGGTACTGGAAACAAACCGCAAAGTCAATAATACCGGTATGTTTTAAAACAGATGAAAAGCCAACTGATTGCAAAGGAGCTAACGAATGGCAAATTTTGAAC
>CAVUMJ010000255.1:0-10739 GCA_963741375.1 uncultured Pseudomonadota bacterium | reverse complement strand
GCAAGCCGAAATTGAAAAGAAAAAATTGGTTAACGCCTCTTTGGCCTTTAAGAATATTCGATTTCATGTCGTGCAGATTCAACAGTTTTTAACGGATGCGTCAGTGGTAGGAGAGCAAGATTATAATGAAGCTAATCACGAAAAAATTGCCGCGCTAAAAGAATTGAAAGAATTGGCCAAGGTAGCGCCGGAAATGGCCTCAAGAATTGTCGAGGCGAATGGCTTGGTTACCAGTCTTTATGACACCGGCGAACGTATGGCTAACGCCTATTTGCTAAATGGCCGTGAAGCCGGTAACGCTATTATGAAAGCGCCCGGGAATGGGTTTGACGCTTCGTCGGAATTGTTGGCCGGTAAATTGGATCAGCTGGCTTCAGAACTCCAAAATAAGGTGCTTCAGGCTGATGAACTGCAAGGCAACTTGTCTGCATCGATGTTTTATGCCAGTTCAGGTGTTGCCGGTTTAGCTTTGTTTTTAGTGATCATTGGAAATTTCTGGATTGCCAGAAGGATTTTCTCTACTTTAGGCGGCGAGCCTATCTATGCTATGCATATTGCTCAATTGGTGGCCAAAGGCGATTTGTCGGTTAACGTAAAGGTTGGCAGTGCAAATAGTCTTTTACATAGTATGAAGTATATGACCGATGAATTATCCAGGCATATGCGTGAAATCAATAACGTTGGTAAACAAATTGAACAGTCTTCATTTCAAATTTCCAATATTTCAAAAGAAATTTCTGTCGCCAGTCAGGCTGAACAAGAGCGGTCTTCCGAGGTAAGAGGCGCAACCGAGCTATTGCTTAAGTCATCGGAACATGTCAAAAAATTTACTGAGGCGGCGCGTGCCGGAGCCATCGCCACTCACGATACTGCTCTCAAAGGCATTGCAGTTGTTAATGAAAATATTACCGAGATGCAATGTATTATTCGCGATGTTCAGCTGGCGGAATCGAAAATGAGCCAGTTAAGCGAAGCTAATAACCGCATTCAGGATATTACAGGCACTATTCGCAGAATTACCGAACAGACAAATCTGCTGGCTTTAAATGCTGCCATTGAGGCGGCAAGAGCCGGTGAACAAGGCCGGGGATTTGCAGTAGTTGCAGATGAAGTCCGCAATCTGGCCATGCATGCTTCCACCGCCACTAATGAAATTGCAAAAATTATCGGCGAACTCTCCAACACCATAAATCAAAATTTGTCCGCTATGGGCGCAATTATCGAAACTACGCATGCAGGCTTGGATAAGGCCAAGGCTACAGGCGTGGTGATACACGAAATAGTTTCCCAAATTGAAGACAGTACTCAAAAAGCCGGTCAAATGACGGATGTCACACTGGATCAATTGAGTAATGTTAAAAAGTTGCAAGATCGCATTGATGCTTTGTTTGAAGCTTTGAATAAAAATGATTCCAAGGTTTATGTTACTCAAACCATTAGTGAAGACCTCTATAGCGTTAGTAAGATTATGCGCGGTATTATTGGTATTTTTAAGTTCAATGAAATTAAGATAGCTCAACCCAAACCCAATGAACTGAGGAAGTTTCCTCGCTCAAATAATTTTTATCACATTAGTTTTGAAATTAAAGATAAGCCTTATGAGGGCGTCACTGTCGATATCAGCCTGTCCGGCGCCCGAGTCCGTATGCCAATGCCATTACCATGCCGCGTAGAGGATATCGTCACTATGCAATTACGGGTACCCTATAATGAGCTGGAGCAATTCGAGTCTCAACCTCCTTTGTTAATTGAAGCTAAAATTGTTTGGTATCGGGTGGAGGCAAAACAGCATTTTTATGGTTTAAGCTTTAGTAGTAACCAATCTGATGAATGCCAGAATAGATTGACAACCTGTTTGGACTACTTTAATCAGGCATCTGTTTATGATTGAGGGAAATCTACTTTAGCGGTTTGACTAGAATCGGCGCGATTTACCGGCTGAAGGTGGACTTAGACATTCATGGCTTATGACAACCATGAATGTCGGCCCGAATTTGATCCGTAACTACGTCAACTGCTGCGCAAGGCAACAGTTGACGTAGCGGGTTACTGCTTAATAGTGACTAAATTGATCGGTTTTGATTAAACCAAACAAGTCGCCAATTGCAGGCATATTGGTTGGCACATAAGGGTTTTCAGCAGTATGAACCGGATTAGGCAGATTATCACGGCTACGGCTTGTCAATGGCGATAAACCCCAGTTGCGTTCAATGAATTTCAAGACTGACCCGTGGTCGCTGTAAGTGTGATCAACTATCCCGCCTGCTGTGTATGGAGAAATAGCGATCATTGGTATACGAGGGCCGTCGCCAAAGAAATCCACTGGTTGGTAGAAACCGGAATCCCAGTATCCGCCGCCTTCATCCCAAGTAATCAGGAATAATGTTTCGTTGAATAATTCCGGGTTTTTTTGCAATGCGGTATACATGCGCTCAACCAAAGCTTCAAATAAATCCAATTTAGAGCTGGCTGGGTGACCGTCAGTAAAACTATCCGGTTTAACATAAGCTACAGCCGGTAAAGTGTTGTTTTCAACATCTTTAAAGAAGTCTGTTGCATCTTTAATATGCGCTTTACGTTGCGCAGGGTCGCCCATAATCGATTTGGTGTAGCCAAATGGATTACAAATGTCGCAATAATAAGCTCCGCCTGTGCCAATCATGATGTCGATAGGATTGGTGTCGCCGCCGTTGGCTACGCGAACCGCAGCATTATATCCGCCGCCATAATAAGCCCAGCTGATGTTTTTATCGTTCAGCGCATCGCCAATGGTTCTAACGGATGACGGTGGAGTAAGCGAACCGCTGGTCACGCCTGCGTCATTAATCGTACCGTTAGCCTGATAGCCCGGACTGACATTATTGATTTGATAATATTGGCCGGGAGTACAGGTGGTTGGTGATTTGCTGGGATTCCAAGGCAGGCTGGCCTCGTAAGCGTTAATTTGCTGAGCCCAGGTAGCATCGCAGGAAGTCCAGGCTTTATCGGCGGTGAACGCAATGCTGGTGGTGCTGTTAGGTGTCGGGTCAACCAGTACGGCGCTTGGCGGAGTGGCAATGGTTTGGCCGGCCAGGTTGGTGTAGGGTTGCCATGGCATGCCGTCAGCGGTGCCTAGCATTTGATGCTGAACAAAAGTGCCACCCATCACAGGTTGATGATAATTGTCCATAATGGTGTATTCGTCAGCCAATCTTTTCAGGATAGGCGCATCACCATGTTGGACGTTGTAAAAACCCATTGAGTTACTACCGGAACCATCGGCGCGAGCAACGCCTACGTATGGATACAAGTCGTTCAAGCAGCCGCTAGGATTGGTTGCAGTCGCATTGCTGACATTACAGTCAGACTGTTCCCACATATGATAAAAACGGTGAACCTGATCGCCGGTAAAGCTGTCATATGGCAAATTAGCGCCATAGATTGGATAAACAGTGTTAGACAGGTTGTTATAATTATAGATACGAGTGTCTGTCTCGTAACAACCTTGTGGCGGATAAGCAGGGTATTGCATGGTGCTGGAAATGCTGCAAATATCCAGGCCAGTGCCGCCTGTGGTTAATAAATACAAATCGTCAAAGCTTAACGCCGGTGAAACGTGATGTAACTGCTTCAGCGTAAAGGATGGATCTAATGGCAAGGATGCAGCGGTAGGCGCTAGTGTTATTTCAGCATAAGTTGCGCCAACTGCAGGAACATAGCTGGTATTTGGTGGCGGCAAAGTGCTGTAAGGTGATTTGTTGGATGCCGGCTGGCTAGTGAAATAACTAGCCGGAATGCTGTTCAGCATGGATTGTGCCGCCAGATTTGCGTTAGGGCCTGCTTCACCATTAGCAGTGACAATGCCTTTAGATAATAAATTCGAAATCTTTTGGCCTTTGTGTGGCACATAAGTGGCAAAAATATTATCGAAAGTACGGTTTTCACCAATCAGTAGCACCACATGTTTGATAGGCGTGGTTGTATGATGTAAATCGAGAATTGCAGAAGAGCTTGCTGTGTCGGCAATAACCGAATTACTGACAGCCGCCAGACCGGTAGTAAGCATCATGCCTAATAAAGCCGAGGCGATGGGTTTTAATCCAGGATGTGTCATATAACACATGGTTTTATCAATTTTCATTTTAACCTCTCTAAAATTCAAATAAAGGTGTTGTAGCCGCTAGACAATAACATTGGGATATTACTGGTTGATTAACGCTTTGTGTCAGTTATGTTTCAATCCGGAAAGCTAGACTCCGGATAAATGTGGAATAAAATTTCGATTGTTGATCGGCAGGACTTTAATCTGACCTTGGATGGTAGGCATGCTTGCGTTTGTAATTCGGTGCAAATGCTGAAACTACGGTAAATTAATTTTAATTGAAGGGAACCTATAAAAATTGCACTTCGACAAACTCAGTGCGAATGGGATTTTGGTAAATCAATGGCTTATCCGTTCGTGCAGAGCCTGTCGAAGCATGAGCGGATAATTTTTAGAGGTTCCCGGAATGGATTGGAATTGTAAATTATGCGCATTATGCTAAATTTAGCTAACAGTTTGTTTCGTTAGAGTTGACACTCAATTTGCAATCCTCTGGAAATGTGTATTCGTACGCATACTTAGTTGTCAGCCGGAATTAATCATGTAACATAAAACTTTAATTCTTATAGAGTAAATTGATATGGATTTTCACATTTTTGCTGGTTTGGCTAAACGATTAGGCGGGCCTGCCTTTTTTTGCCTGTTGTTCCAAATGAATCAAGTGAACGCGGAAATTCCAGCCAGTTTGAACCATGTTAAACCTGAGGCCAGGATCATCCATGCGGCAAATGATGCCGAACTGGTCAGTCTTAAGGGTAATCGTCTCGCCGTATTGGACTCCAGTCAAGATCAGGGGCCGGTTAACGACAGTTTGAGGTTGGAAGGTTTAATTTTAAATTTAAATCCTTCACCCCGGCAACAGCAAGCGTTAACAGCTTTCAATGCCGCACAATTAACGCCCGGCTCTGCTGATTACCACCATTGGTTGAGTCCTGAAGAGTTTGCGAGTAGTTTTGGGGTCGCTTCAGAAGATTTGCTTTTGCTAAAAAACTACCTGCTAAGCAAGGGTTTTCAGGTGGATGAAACTGCTTCAGACGCCAGATCCATAGTATTTGGCGGTTCCGTCGCACAACTTAGAAACACTTTCCACACAGAAATTCACCAGTTTCAATGGAAGGGTGAAAAACATATTGCCAACATTAGTGACCCGCAAATTCCGGCAGCTTTTGCCGATTTGGTTTCGGGTTTGGTCAATTTGCATGATTTTTATAGCCATAGCAGCAATCATTGGAAACTCAGGCAAAATGCAACGGTTTTGAATAGAAGCTTGCCGGCAGATTATCTTGATCGCGCCGATATTTTTCCGATTACCAATTACGATATAGGCGGTTCAAATTACCTGCTACCAGGTGATTATGCGGTTATATACGACATTAATCCGTTGTATCGTTCTTCTGTAATTGGCACGGGTTATACTATCGCCGTTCTGGGGCGCAGCAATGTGCTAACGACGGATATCACCAGTTTTCAGAGTCTTGCCGGACAAAAATCCAATCCACCGAACATTGTTATTACCAATACCAATCCGGGCTATGTTAGCGGCGACCAATTGGAATCCAGTCTTGATCTGGAGTGGGCAACAGGCGTTGCTACTGGGGCCACCATAAAATTTGTAACCTCAGCCTCCACTCAAACTGCTGACGGTATTCAATTGTCTGCAAAATACGCCGTGCAAAATAATGTGGGGGACGTTATCAGTTTGAGTTACAGCAACTGTGAGGCCTCTATGGGTTTATCTCAGGTGATTTATTGGGGCAGTCTTTGGAGCCAGGCTCAAACTCAGGGGCAAACCGTACTGGTGGCGTCCGGTGATAGCGGCGCCGCCGATTGCGATGCGGATTCCAGTTCAACTGCGGTTTCAGGCGCAGCGGTTAATGGCTTGTGCAGTTCTCCGTACAGCACCTGTGTTGGTGGGACGCAATTTAATGATACCGTAAACTCGTCGCAATATTGGTCTGGCAGCAATTCCAGCGGAAATACTACTGCATTAGGATATATTCCTGAATCTGTCTGGAATGCTAGCAGTAATGTTTCCGGAGGAAGCTTTTTATATGCTTCCGGCGGCGGCCAAAGTATTTACTGGTCAAAACCCGGCTGGCAGGTTTCTCCCGGCGTGTTGGCCGATGGCGTTAGAGATGTTCCGGATGTGGCCATGACGACATCGCTGCACGATGGTTATCTTATGTACATGAATGGCGCGGAATACATTGCCGGCGGCACTTCTGCAGCAACGCCATCGTTGGCGGGCGTCATGGCTTTAATGTTGCAATACAATGGTGGACGGCAGGGCAATATCAATTCCAATCTGTACGGACTAAATCAACTGCAAGTGAATGGCGGTTACAGTTATTTTCATGCCACTGTTTCCGGTAATAACTCAGTGCCTGGCCAAACAGGTTTTAGCGCCAATGGGTCCGGCTATAATCTGGCGACAGGTTTGGGTTCGGTTGATGCCAATTTATTGATCAGACACTGGACGGATTTAAGCAATATTAATAGCGCCAATGTTCATGCTGCGTTGGCCGCTGCGACCGAAATGTTGATTCCGGCTAACGCCAATGTCACTTTAAGCAGCTCTTCCGCCGTTATATCCGCTGGGCAAACGATTAGTTTAATGGCAAAAGTAAGTGGAGACGCGCCTAGCGGTAGCGTGGAATTTATGTCCGGCTCGAAATCTTTAGGAACTGTAACGTTAAATAATGGAGTGGCCGTTTTATCGACCAATGGCTTGACGGCAGGTGGCGGTAATGCTTTGTCGGCAATTTATTCCGGTGACGCCAATAATATGCCCAACAGTTCAGCCGTTTTAACGGAAATTGTTTTGGCTCTTCCCACTGTTACGGTGAGCAGTTCGGCTTCTTCCGTTACCTCCGGTCAAAACGTGACATTAACTGCTACGGTTACAGGTAGCTCACCCACCGGCACTGTGCAGTTTTATATCAATGGTCAACTGTTGGGCGCCGCCGCCCCTTTGGTCAATGGGGTAGCGGTGCTTTCGGCAGGACTTAACATTACCGGGCAGGATACCATTACGGCCAACTATTCCGGCGATAGCCGAAATATCGCCAATACCTCGGCTGGTCTGGTTGAAACTGTTGTTTCGGCACAGCCTCAACAAGTGCCGGCTTTGCCGCTGACTCAGGAAATGATATTGGCGATTCTGTTGTTATTGATCTTAATTTGGGTGCAAAGAATAAAAAGTTATCACTAAATGCAATAGATATTAATTCATAAAAATGATAAAAAAGGAAAAACATGAAACTTAATTTTGCAATTTTTGCTGCTATATTTTTGCTTTTTACATTATCTGAAAATGTAATGGCTTATGACGGACAGGTAGTTGGACAGATTAATCTAATTGAAGGCGCCACAACTGCCAATGGTGGATTTTCGTTTGTAGTTACGCTTAAAAATTCACCGGCTTTGTGCGGCAATACCAATACCAGCGCTTATTTATTGAATACCGATACAAATTATCGTGTCAATGCGTCGATTTTATTGACCGCTAAAAGCCTGGGCAGTACGGTAACCTTGTCTAGTAATCAGGATGCCAACGGTTACTGCCAGATTATGGCGTTCAATATTCAATAAATACAGCCAAGGTATATGGCGATACCGTTAGGTTAAGAAATGTTGGCCGGGTGTCATCATCATTCGACCCGGCTTCAATTGGGTTTAGCTTAACGGCATAGGGTAGGGGCGGGTGGGCAATGGTATACTGGTATTTTGCTGGTAAACCTTGCTATTGCTGTCATAAACGGTTTGCTGAACCCGGCTTTTCGGATTTTTGACCTGCGAAGAAAAGAATCTAAATGACTTTTTCATAATATGTTGCTGTTATCTGTACCTGCCCCCTTTTTTCTTTTTTCTCTGACCCTCTGCGTTCACTTTTTCACTCATTTTTGGTTAAAATAATCAGCTTTATATATAGGTAATGCCAAATCAAGACCAATAGATAAAGGAGTCGCTATGCGGGAGATTTTAAGATGGTCAGGTGTGGGTTTGTCTGCTATGTCAGTGATTTTTGCAGCTTGTGGTTATTTTGGCTTTTGGGGGAAAATTCGTGGGGACGATTTACTTACCTCATTGGCAAATCGTATAGATACTTCGTATGTTGAGGTATCAAGACAGGTAAACCCGACTGATCCAGAGTGGAGTCCGTTAATGCGAGTGATTAATAAATATTCAAACGCGAAATTACCAAATGACAGACAACCAACTTTATTTGCGAGATTAACAGCTGTAGCATCAGCAAAGACTACTGCAGGTGAATGGACAGCTCCAACCACACCCATATTGCTACTATATCGAGAGTGGCCTGCCCAGGACACGGCTCAACTAGGTCAGGATGCATTTGTTGTAGGTACTTTGGGAGATTTTCGCGACTGGATTAAAAGAGATAAGGATGATTTTGATTTTTTTTGGAGGACTCTGATATTAGGTATGCTTTCTGTTTGCGTCGGTGTTTTTCTGGCTATGCCAGATAAGCAAAATAAATAACTAAAGTTTCGGAGTTCGTTTTTACCTGCATAGCATTGGCTCATTATTGATTTCCAAAGCTTCAAGCCTTATTGTTCGCGCGTCAAGTTGAAGGGCTTGCAAAAACCAGCACTGTTAAAAACAAGTTTGCGGAAGATGGCAATCTGCTATTTCTGGAATGAGGGTGGCGGTAAAAAATGACAGAGATTTTGGATTGAACGCCAGCAGGAACGGTTTAGCCGTTGTTGGCGGTGGTACTGACCGCTAATTTGCTAATTGATCAGGGATATGAGCATGATACTTTAAATCCCAAAAATAACCGTGAATATTGACTG
Organism: uncultured Pseudomonadota bacterium; assembly: GCA_963741375.1. Classification (GTDB taxonomy): domain Bacteria; phylum Pseudomonadota; class Gammaproteobacteria; order Methylococcales; family Methylomonadaceae; genus Methylomonas. Next base: position 1,844 of record CAVUMJ010000255.1, on the reverse strand, counting down.
CCGAAGCAGTCAATACAAACAAAGTAATTACCATATAAATCAACCTATTTTTCCAGTTTTCTTTCGTAACAGTCAATATCAATAACAATGTAATAGATAACAATGAGCCAATGATTCCGGCAGGTATAACCAGCTGCCACCATATTTCATTAAACGATATTTGCGAAAACAGTTCTTGCATTGAAACTGAACACGATTTAGCATTTAGCAGAAAAATAAGCAACAAATATACTACTAAAGATGTCTTATTATTTTTCACGTTTAGGTTCTTAGTGAGTTCTTAGGAAATCTCTTTCTAATGTTTACTATACACTACCTGAGTTTGGTTTGTATTTGACATATTCGGATGCTGACTTTGTAAAAGTTTAGCTTTCTCTAAAATTTCATTGGCTCTTTTCTCACCTTTTTCTTTTCCAAAAGCATATACAGATGGACTTTCGACAAAAGAAACAAGTCGTGCTAACTGCCAATCATTTAATTCAGTCAGATTTTTATTGAAATATTTTTGGGCTGTCAACTTCAAACCGCTGTTACATGGCTCGACGGCACATTCTATCCATATTCCGAATACTTCTTGTTCGTCAAAATTTAAATAACTGGATAAATACCAAAGTAAAGTATTTATATGCCATGATAAAGTCCTCCCTGGGTTCTGTTTCCATTTTAAAAGCCAATAAGCTTGAGTCATAGCCCATGAGCGAATGTTGTTAGTTGACTTTGCTGCAACCGCAATTTTATAAAAATTTTTGTCTAGTTCTCCAATGTTTTCTACACAATGTTTTCTACACCTTGCCTAGAAATTGTTTTTAATTCATATTCATAAGGCAAATATCCAATCTTATACCAAATCAAAAATGTAACAACAGGTACAATTAAACTAAATACAAATAGAATCCTTAGTGCTTTAAAAATATAAAGCCTAATGTTTGCTATATACATTTTGTATTTGGTCTGTATTTGACATATTTGGATCTACCATCAGCAGCACTAATTTCCTCGTCATCAAAATTTGGAAATGGAGGTAAAAGATGGTTAGCAAAATTCAAGACGCGACCCGTGATAACGATTGCCTACTGAAAATGACCTCTTGCCCTTAGCACACCGTGTTGTTTAAGCAAAAATAATTCCGGTACGTAATTACCATAAACCGCTATCCCCCTGCGTCAGAATAGTTGTCGTCTCAAATTTTTAAAGAAAATAAAATTTGAGATAAGAGATGAAAACATTTATAAGATATTCAGAAGACTTTAAAGATCAAGCACTGGCAAAAGTTTACAACCGTGGAAATGATCAATCAATTCAAGACGTTGCGAACGACTTGAACATCTGTTTACAAACCTTAAAAACCTGGATGAAAAGAGCTAAATCTCATAGCCCCCGTAGCCTACAGACGAAATCAACACGCCCACTGGATTGGAGTCTTGAAGAACGTCTTGCTGCGTTACAGCAAACCTATACTTTAACGGGTGAGAATTTAAATGCTTGGTGCCGTGAGCGAGGTGTCTTTATTCATCAACTGGAGCAGTGGAAAGCCGATTTCTGCAGCACAAGCGGCACCTCAGAAAAACGACATGAAACTCGTGCGTTGCAAGCCGAAATTCATAGTCTGGAGCGTGAGTTGTTACGCAAAGATAAAGCCTTAGCAGAAGCCGCCGCGCTATTGGTTCTGCAAAAAAAGTTCCGAGCGCTCTTGGGGGGCGAGGTCGAATGACTGCCTACGAAGAGCGCAAAGAATTGATTGTTTTGCTGAATGAATCGATAAAAGCAGGTGCGCGGCGGGCTCAGGCCTGTGAAGTGCTGGGTTTAAGCGAACGCACTATACAACGCTGGCAGACCGATGGTTT
>CAVUMJ010000254.1:0-9492 GCA_963741375.1 uncultured Pseudomonadota bacterium | reverse complement strand
AGGCGATCGACAAGAGCGTGCCACCCATCACCAATGCAGAATCCATCAACGGCGAAGCGACACGCCTTGCTCGTGGGGGTAGTCCTTGCCTCGCGATACAGCGACGGGTAGCGTTGAATCAGCTCCAGCACGTGGGCTGGTGATATGTCGAGCCGGTTCCGCTTGCCCGAGGCGGCGAGCAGCTTGGCCCGTTCGTAGACGCTTTTCGACCGGAAGTCGGCGTACTCTTGCCATCCTGCTGGGATTTTCACGGGATTGCCTTCCTCGCGGTCGACATTTATGAGCGCCTGTCTCAGGAAGCTTACCGGCATTTCAAGCAACGCATGGATCATTTGATCACCGATAACCAAATCTCCCAAAATGGTGTGGAACTATCCAAACGCCGCCTTTATGAAGCCATGGAAGAACTTAGAACCAATGCCGTCAAAGCCCCAAACGGCTGGTCTGACGATGAAGACTGGGGACACAAGCCTGCGGAACTGGAAAGAGTGGCTCATTTTACGGCCTTTCTCGACTCCAGCGCATACCGCTTTGACGAAGTGGAACAATTTCGCCAACAAGGTAACCGTGATCAGGCCATCCGGGCTTTATCGCAATTTTCCGAACAGGAAATTGACGGCAGATTCCAGCCCTTGATTGACGCCGCCATTAAAATTGAACGGGAAAAAGCCAGATTAGCCAAAATAAAAATGGAAAGCCTGGTAGACCAACAACGTTGGATTGCCATGTTCGCCTCTATCGGCGCCGCCATTTTTAGCCTATTGTCCGGCTTGCTATTGTTGAAAAGCGTCAAAAGACCAATTGAAGCGCTGATGAAGGGCACCAAGGAGATCGCCAACGGCAATCTGTCTTACCGGATTCCGGTTAAATCCAGAGATGAATTTGCTTTTCTTGCCAGCCACTTTAATACGATGGCCGATAAACTGGGCCAGCAGCAGGCTAAACTCAGAGAAAGCCGGTCAGTGCTGGAGTCCAGAGTTGCAGAGCGAACTGCTGAATTAAATAGTCTCAATGAAGAATTAAATCGCATGGATAGCGAGCGCCGGGCATTTTTGGCGGATATCAGTCACGAACTGCGCACTCCGATCACCATCATTCGCGGCGAAGCGGAAGTAACCTTAAGAGACGATCAACGCGATCCTGAAGAATACAAGGACGCCTTGCAAAGAATTATCGAACTATCGGTACAGCTTGGCAAATATGTCAACGATCTGATTTTCCTGGCCAGAGCCGATACCGCCAACCTGCAATTCGACTGGGACAAACTCGATCTGAAAGAGCTGGTAGTGAGCACCATCGAGGATTTTCAGGTCATGGCCGCGGAAAAGACCATTCAGGTTAGCCTTAAGGTGCCGGATCAGCCGGTTTGGGTGCTTGGCGATAGGCAACGCTTAAAACAAGTGCTGTTCATTTTGGGTGACAATGCCTGCAGATACTCTCAACAGGGCAAACGCATTGAGGTATCCTTAAACATAAATGACCGGGAAGCCAGTTTCAGTCTTCAGGATCAGGGAATAGGCATTCCAGCGGATGATTTAAAACATATTTTCGACCGCCATTTCCGCAGCAAAAATGCCCTCAACATTAGCGAAGACGGCTCCGGACTGGGTTTACCGCTAGCCAAATCCATCGTTGAAGCCCATGATGGCCGGATTACCGTCAAGAGTATCGAAAACACCGGATCAAAATTTACAGTATCATTACCGCTTTCGGTTTAACAGGAGTGAGTCACATGAGTAATCATTCTCAGAAATCAGCTATCCCCAATGATTTAGGTTATATGCGTGTTCTGCTGATTGAAGATGATGAAAGGATAGTGGATTTTGTCCAGCGCGGCTTAAAAGCCGAAGGCTATTTCGTTGAAGTAGCCAGAAACGGTCTGGACGCCATAGACCTTGCAACAGACAGCGTTTTTCAAATTATTATTCTTGACCTTGGCTTACCCGACCTCAATGGCAAACAGGTTTGCGAACGTTTGCGCCTCAAAGGCCACGACACCCCGATTTTAATGCTAACCGCAATGGATACGGTGCAAGACAAAGTGGCGGGATTAAGATCCGGCGCCGACGACTATATGACCAAACCCTTTGCTTTTGAAGAATTGCTGGCGCGTATCGAAGCCCTGCTCCGCCGTGTGGGCGGCACAGCCAGTAAACAGGAAAGCAAGGAGCTGCGCATAGCGGACCTGATTTTAAACGGCGAAACCCATGAAGTGAAGCGCGGCAACACAATGATTGAACTCACCCCTAAGGAATTCGCCCTGCTGGAATGTTTCATGCGCATGCCGGGTAAAATGCTCAGCCGCACCAGAATCCTGGAACAGGTGTGGGGATATAGCGCCGATCCGTTAACCAATGTGGTGGATGTCTATATCCGCCAATTAAGACGCAAAATCGACGACGACTATGAACTGAAACTGCTTAAAACCGTACGCGGCTACGGCTATAAAATGGATGCTAGTTAAAGTCGTCTTGTGTATAAGACCATATATTTAATGCCATGCGTCTTCCTGCGTAGGCTTACTCAAATATTTTATCCGGGTGTTGAGACTCACACAACTCCACGGATAAATCCCCGGTTTGCGGCAGATGCTCCTTTTTGGCCGTTACGCGGACAAATATGCTATTCCTGGTTTGATAACGTTCCTGTATTTCTACCGGCAAGCCGTCTTTTAACAATTTATTCTGAAAGTTTTCCGCTTTGGCGCGGTCGGAATAACTGCCCAGATTAAAAGCGCCTTTCAGTTCGCCGCCAGCAATAAGCGGAACAGAGTTAAATCCCTTGGCGCTCAGTAACATTTTGTGAAGGCGGTTTTGCTTGGCATCCTTACTAGCTGGGTAATAAACCAGGAATGAAGACGCATACGGCGCCTCCCGGCTGATAATTTCGCCTGTTAATGAATGGCCTTGCATCCAGATGTATGCTGTCTTTCTGTTTGGAAACGGCCCTAATTCATAACAGGCCAGCTGCGGTTTGTGTTCAGGCGGACGCTGACGTTCCGCCAAAGCCCGGTAATCAATGGGGCGGACCTGAGTCAGCTCAATCAGCAAACTTTGTGAATCTTGCAATTGCTGATCTATTAGCGCGGAGATTACCACGCCGCGTCTGGCTCTTTCCATTTCATCGGTTAACAGAAATGACGGCAAGCCGCTGACATATTCCGGCTTAGGCGTAAAAGCGCCGTTATGCAGCTCCCAAAAAAACAGGATCAGGTTGAGCAGGCAAACCAATAAAAATGCAATTTTCATGTCTGCTCCACCAGACGGCAATACAACTGCAAGCCTTTAAAAACCAGAAACTCGTCAATGATGATTCCCGGAAACTTAATTTCTTCCGCTACTGCCGCCGCATCACCGCCGCTCATTAATAATTGCGCGGATGAAGAAATTCTGCCCAAAACGGCTTCTATCATGCCGGCTGCCGCCAGCAGAGCGCCGCTATTAATGGCCTGGATCGTATTATCGGCTAACACAAATTTGGGTATTTCATTTTGATAATCCAGATTGGCGGTATCGGTTTTCAGGGATTTTTTCATGGACTGCAAGCCCGGCATAATCAAGCCGCCCAGATGTTGACCATTGGCCTCCAGCACGTCAACAGTGATGGCTGTTCCGCAGTCCGCAATACAGGTTAAGCCCGGATAAAACTGATGCGCCGCCAGTAATGACAACCATCTGTCGATTCCCAGTTTTTCAGGCTGCCGGTAAGCGTTGACAACCCCCAACGCCGCCTGGCCGGAAACGGCTGATTCGGCTTGCAGTCCCGGCCATAGCTTCGCACACCATTGCTGCAAATTATTGAATACCGCGGCTTGCGCCACACAAGAAACCATGATTTTTTCCGGCCGATCCAGGTTTTGCCACGCAGACTCCAGTAGAGTTTCCGCCTCCGGGCTGCGATAGTCAATGGCGGCTTTAAATTGAAACACGCTGGCTTGTTCAACCCCCCACTTCAGACGCGTATTGCCGATGTCGACTAAAATTTTCATGACAATTTAATACTGACTTCTCCGGAAGCATAGCTCTGCACCTTGCCGTTTTCCGACTTGAGTAGCAACAGGCCATTATCGTCTATCCCCACCACCTCGCCTTTTTGAGTCTGGCTGCCAAAACACAGATCGACTTGCTTGCCTACCATACAATCATAACTTCGCCATTCCGGCAGATATTGCCGTATGCCCGTTGATTCAAAATCAGCCAAAATCATCAGCATTTGATTTAACAGCAAGCCAACCAGTTGGTTTCGTCTGGTGTAGGCCTGGCTCCCAAGCAAGCTGGAAATATCCGCACAGGGTTGCAGAATTTTTTCCATTTGCTGAGGCGCCAGATAAAAATTGACGCCCAAGCCGATCACGGCATGGCACGGCCCGCCGCTTTCCCCGGAAACTTCAATCAGAATTCCGGCCAGTTTGCGTTGCTGAGTATAAATATCGTTTGGCCATTTTAAGCCGATATCCGTTAAGCCTATCTGCCGCAAAGCTCTGATCACCGCCATGCCCATAGCCAGACTTAACCCGGACAGCTCGGCAGGGCCTTTTTGAAAGCGCCAGAGAATGGATACATAAATATTGTGCCCGAACGGAGAAACCCAGGTGCGCCCTCGCCTGCCCTTACCTGCGGATTGATATTCAGCCAGACAGACCGTGCCTGACAGCGCTCCGGCTTTGGCTTTTTCCTGTAAATAGGTATTGGTGGACTCCAGGCTGTCATGGATTTGCAATTCGCTAATCAACTGTACGGCCTGACTGCTAAGATGCCGGTTAATCTGCTGGCTATCCAGCAATTGCACAGGTTGTATCAGCCGGTAACCTTTGCCGGGAACCGATTTTAAATCCAGACCGAAATCAGCGAGCAACTGCAAGTGTTTCCATATCGCTGTCCGGCTCATGCCAACTGCTGCAGCCAACTCAGTGCCGGAATGAAAATTGGCGTCAGCCAGCAAAACCAATAACTTTTTGAGCGTTTCCGATATTGGCATGTTATTTTTTAGAAAATCCCTTTACCCATTTGTGTCAGGAGAAGATTTTGCCATTTGGTCCGGCTAAAAAATCTAAACAGCAGCATCCGCAAAATTAACAAAGCATAAGCCAAATATTCTATTCATGAAATTTGTCGCGCAATTGCTGCATTTGGGTTTTGACAACATGCTTAATCAATAATTCGCGGATATCGTCTTTCAAATTGATATATTCAACACAAATACTAAAAGGCCCATCCGAATCTTCATCAGGATTGTCAAAACATCTTACCACCCTAGCATAGGCAACGATGACAGCCATGCAGGAGGTCAGCAGCATTCTTAACTCTAATATCTTGCCGACGGGGATAACATGCTGGTTAGTAAAAACCAGACCTGTTGCGCTCATTATCACGCCCAGGCTGTTATGCTCTAAAAAATTGTTATCCTGATTGTTGATAGCCTGAGCTATCAAACTGATTTTGGTTTCCAAAATTTTCAGATAATCCGCCAATTCCTGATCGCGCCTTTCCAGTCTGGGAAATAAAGAGCGAGTCTCAGCGGACAATACTTCCAGTGCAGCAGTCAAAGAGCAGCTATTCAGCACATCATTGGAAATATGGCTTAATTTGTCCAAATCCGCTTCATCTATTTCTTTATGAAACAGATTGATAGTGTCATGAACTCGAAAATAGCGTCTTTTCTCTTCTGTTTCTTCCAACATGCCTGCTTCCTAACATAATTTATTTTGATTGTTAATCTTGCCAGCAATTTTAGCCTAAGCCAACCAATTTGCTTATTTAATCCGGAATAATGACTTGAAACCGTTTCATTAATTCGCTGATTTTGATACGTTCAATAGCTTGAGCCGGCAAAATCAAATCAGCTGGCGCCAACCCTCTTGACTTTAACGACTCGGCTTCCACGTATAAACTATTCACTTCGTATACTGGCAACGCATTGAATATAGCCGATGTTTCCTTTAAAGACAGCGCGGCCTGATTTTGGCCGGCTTTTAATTGCAGCACGCCGTCGTCGGCAAATAATACACTGACTGCCTGATCAAATGCCGCCATTGTCAATATCATATCCAAAGTTTCCTGAACATGATTACCCAGATTAGGCGGGCGGCGCATGACGAAAAGATAAGATTTCATAGCGGCGTCATCCGAATACAATACAGCGGTCGGCCTGCAAGGTGGCTTCCACCCACAATCCCAAGCCGCCTATGCGGAATCCGCCGGCCAAATCATTATCCTGTTTGCCTTGACGGCGCGCCTCATCTTCGCACAACAATCCGCGTCTTTGCGCCGCCGAGATGCAAACGACCAGATCAATTCCGCGCTGTTCCGCCAATTCCGTCCAGTTCCGGTTAAAATTCATCAGCAGAAAAAAAAAAAAAAAAAAAAAAAAAAACCGCAGGACGATATCCCTGTGCAAGCGCAAAAACATTGCCCGGTCAGATCACGGACGTGCCGTTCCTCCGAGTTTCCCGTCACGCAAAATGTCGTCATGTTAATTTTCACGGAGGGCTTCCGCAGCCTTCGCGGAACTATAGGAAATTTACTAAATTCATGAGCGCGCTCCCAAAACTATGGTTATATGACGCCGCTTCAAACCACTATCTGATGCGGCAAAATCAATGCCGCGGCGACGACAAAATAAGCAGCGGGCCTCCAATTTTGAAACAGGATATAGAACGGCCGCAAGCGCTTCTGCTCCGCAAAAACCCGTCGGGGCTGTACTTGGCTAGCCGACGGCAGCTTCACGGGAACCACGCGGAGCAGGTCTTTCTTCCCGGCGAAGCTGCCCGTCGGCTCGCCGAGTACGGCCCGAACGAGTTTGCGGAGCAGAAGCGCTTGCGGCCGCTCTATATCCTGCTTTCAAAATTCAGGAGCCCGCTCCTCATTTTTTATGGTCGCCGCGGCTTGGTTTCCGGCGTTTTGGGATCATGCGTTTGAAGCGGGCGTCATCCTCGCCATCGTTTTCGGGAGCGCACTTATCGATTTCATCAATACCTACCGTTCCGCGAAGGCGGCCGAAGCCCTGCGCGAAAAAGTGACCGTGACGGCCGCAGTTCTGCGTGACGGGAAACTTGAGGAACGGCACGTCCATGACATGGTCCCGGCGATGTGTTCGCGCTTGCAGCAGGGGATATCGTTCCTGCGGACGCCATCGTCTTTGAAGCGAAGGACCTTCGTCGACGAGAGCATGCTCACCGGAGAGTCGCTTCCCGTGGAAAAAGAGGCCGGCGCGCCGCGGCGCGGATGGTCTTCATGGAATCGAGCGTCGTTTCCGGAAAAGGATTCGCGGTCGCGCGGCGACCGGCGCCAAGACCCGCGTCGGAGGCATCGCCGAAAAACTGAACAAGCCGGACGTTCCGACGGAATTCGAAAAGAACATCAGGGATTTCAGCACGTTCCTTTTCCGCGTGACATTGTTCCTTGTCCTCGCCGTCATCCTGCTGAATATTTTCTTCAATCGCCAGGACCCCTTGCAGATGTTCCTTTTTGCCGTCGCGATCGCGGTCGGCCTCACGCCCGAGCTCCTGCCTCTTGATCGTCACGAGCAATCTTGCGAAAGGCGCGCTCGCGATGTCGCGGGGCGGCGTCATTGTGAAGAAGCTTGCCGCGATCCACAATTTCGGGAGCGTCGACGTGCTCTGACCGATAAGACCGGAACGCTTACCGAGGACAAGATCGCGCTCGTGCGGTGCGTAGATCCCTTCGGCACGGAGAGCGACGAAACGTTCTTCTGGGGTCTTGTGAGCAGAAGCATCTGACCGGTGTGCGGGGCGTCCTTGACGCGGCAATCGAAAACTATAAGAAGATCAACGTTGATGATTGGAAAAGGTAGATGAAGTCCCGTTCGATGCCGTGCGGAGGATCGAATCGGTCGTGGTGCGGAAAGGGAGAGGACCGTCCTTGTCGCGAAAGGCGCGCCGGAAGAGATCCTGAAGACTTGCGGATCTCTACGGCCCAGAGCAGGAAAAATGACCCCATGGCCAGCAGGCGATCGAAAAGGTGCGCGAGCAGCAGCCACGGCTCGCGGTGATGGAGTGCGCATGCCCAAGCTCGACGGCATTCGGGACACTCGCCAGATCCACAAGCAATTTCCGGAAACCCAGGTGCTCATTCTCTCGGCTACGACACGGACCGCTATGTGTTCGGCCTCCTGGAGGCAGGCGCAACCGCCTGACGTGCTGAAAGAAGCAGCGGATGACGAAGTACTGGCGGCAATTCGCGCCGCGGCGCGGGGCGAACCGTTCTCACGCCCCGCCTGCGTGGCCGCGCCAACCCGGTGGAGCAGCCGCTGACGCGCTGACTGCCCGCGAGACCGAGGTGCTGTGCCTGATGGCCGAGGGCCTGGACAACGAAGAGATTGCCCGCCGAATCTTCACGAGCAAGGTCACGGTGCAGAACCACACGAGCTCGATCTACAGCAAGCTCGGCGTGAGAAAACGAGCCAAGGCAAAGGACTGGACGCCATCCAGCGCGGCCGCGGAACCCGGTGGGTCGATGGGCAGTGAGGGCGCTGCCCAGGATAGCATCGCTCGTGCTGGCCGCGGCCGTGCTGGCTGCCGGCGTGGCCGTATCCGTCACCGCCTCGGGCGCTTTGCACGCGGGGCTGACGCGAGAGTCAAACAGCGGCCGCGCCTCCGCGGTCTACCGAGGCAATGCCGCCGCCCTCGATCGGCATAGATCGACCTGGGCGACGTGGTGACCGCGGTAGGCGGCGTGCCGTGGTTATGGTTGCCGTCGTGGAACTACCTGTACACACTCGAGTCCATCGTGCGCCGGCTGGCAGCCGCCGTGTGCGCGGCGGCGATCCTGTCTGCTCACCGCGATAGGCGTGCTACACGTCGTCGACCTGACGGCAAGCCCGCTCGAGTGACGGCCGGCTGGCATCGCCTTGCCGCTGCTGCTCGACGCCCTGCCGCTGTTCCATCCGCTGCGGATGAGGCTGCAGGAATCTTCCATCGTGCTGACAATCCGCCCCTATCCCGGCCGAGCTCGCGTGGGCAGTTTGGAGGTCGTGATTTCTTGGCTATAGCAATACTAAAATCATACAGTAAAAAAAAAAAAAAAAATGGAGCGGGAGAAGGCGGTTTGAAAGAGCGAATCGCCGAATGCTTCAAGAAAGGCGGCCACGGCCAGCACCGCCAGAGCTCCCGACGCGCTGCGCGTCAGACGATCGACAAACTCCATAATGAATGACCTCCAGATGAAATGGAATCTCCGGCGAGGCCGGCAGAGGGGCTGACGGCCGTCAGCATCCATACTGGCCCCAGCATGGCAGTATGGAGATGAGGATTCATGGAGTTCTTCATGGGATTCCGCTTCGCTATGCAGTAAAATGCAGGCAAGATTTTCTGATCAGGCACAGATTGAGTCGTCTGGCAGTGCGGTTTTCCTGACGATGGTGTTCTTCGGCCCCATGCGAGGGCCGTTGCAGCTCCGCACCCGTTCGAGGCACGGAAAGGAATACCGTGAAGATTGCAGGTTTGCTGGAGCAATACGAACGATGCATCACAAC
>CAVUMJ010000253.1:0-11186 GCA_963741375.1 uncultured Pseudomonadota bacterium | reverse complement strand
CAGCGACCCCAACCGCCGGGGCAATCAAATGTTCCTGGTGGTTTCGCCCGCACCCCTGGGCGCGGGACGCGAGCACGAATTCGAATTCCGCCACGCCGGCAAGGTGATTGTGGATGCCGGCGACCGGGTGTACTTCGTGACCGCGCGAGGGAACTGGTATCCGGTCCGCGGGATGCAATTTGCCGACTACGATCTGCGATTCCGATTCCCAAGGACCTGGACCTGGTGACCGCGGGCGACCTGGTGGAAGACCATACCGAAGGCGAATGGCGCATCGCGCGCCGCCGCACCTCGGCGGCCATCCGCGTGGCCGGTTTCAACCTTGGCAACTATGCGCACGCTCGCGTGGAACGTGGTGGGTACTTGGTGGATGTCTGCGCCAACCGCGCTCTAGAGAAGGCGCTGCTTCCGCGTCCGGTAGATCTGCTGCCCCTACCGGCGCCCCTGCGGGGGGCAAGCCGGCGGGCATCGAGAACGTGCACGCGCAGCCGGTTGCGGCCCCCGATCCGCTGGAGCGTTTGCACAGCCTGGCTTCGGACATCGCCTCCGCGCTGGAATTCATGACGTCGAAATTCGGGCCGCCGGCACTGCCGCACCTGACCGTGTCGCCCATACCCGGGTCGTTCGGGCAGGGCTTTCCGGGCTTGATCTATCTGCCGACGGTTTCTTATCTGAGACAACTTCCGAATGCGCGCAGCGCTTCCACCGAATCGGCTGAGCTGTTTTTCGAAGCCCTGGTGGAAGCCCATGAGACCGCCCACCAGTGGTGGGGCAACCGCGTCACGGCAGCCACTTACCGCGACAACTGGTTGATGGAGGCGTTGGCGAATTACTCGGCGCTGCTATACATGGAGAAGACCAAGGGCCCGCGGTCCGTGGAGGTGATGATGGACGCTTACCGCGCGCGCCTGCTCGAAAAGAACGAGAGCGGACAGACGGTGGAATCGGCCGGCCCGATCGTGCTGGGCGCGCGGCTATCCAGTTCGCTGCAGCCTGCCGGCTGGAACTCGATCACTTACGGGAAGGGCTCCTGGATTGTCCATATGCTGCGGCGGCGCATGGGGGACACGCGCTTTTTCGCCATGCTGGCCGCCACGTTGCAGCGCTACGACCACGCCGATCTCTCGACCGAGGAGTTCCGCCTGCTCGCATCCAGCTTTCTGCCCAAGAGCGACGATCCCAAGTTGGAGGCCTTCTTCGACCAGTGGGTTTACGGCACAGGGATCCCCGCTCTGAAGCTGACCTACAACGTCAGAGGGACGGCGCCGGCACTGCGCCTGACGGGCACCATTACGCAAACCGACGCCGACGATAGCGTGAGCGTGTCGGTCCCGGTGGAGATTCAAGTCGCCCGCGGCAACACCGTGATCGACTGGGTTCGCACGGCGAGCGAGCCGGCCACCTTCACGGTGGCGCTGAAGCGGCGCCGCTCAAAGTCACGCTGGACCCCAACCACTCGGTGCTGCGGAGCCGTGAGGGACGAGCTCACTTCTTTCGGAGATCTGGAAAACTCTCCGTCGATCCCTTCACTTGATCCACGTACCGCTTGCGCGCCCTGAGTTTGGCTTCCGGCACGTCGAAGCGCGCCGCCACCATGCGGTCGATCTTGGAGTGCGCAGCACCTTGTCGCGCTCGATGAGCGTCTGGCTATACTTCTCGCCCAGCACGGGAATGCCTTCGAAAATGTGCTTGGCGTCGATCTCGGAAGCCGTCATGCCCTCGGTCTGGTGGCCGGCGGCGTCTTCCAGCAGATCTTACGTCTTACGCGCCTCGAAGGTGTAGTCCGACGGATTGGTGACGCGAAAATCCAGGACCACGATGGTGCAGTTCTCGTCCAGCGCCGCGGTCCGCACCTTGAGCACCTGCCCGGGCACACCGATGCGGGCGCCCCGCTGCATGTAAAAGACGCCCGACACGGCCAGCGCGATAACGGCGATCCCGATGGCGAAAGTAATGGCGAGTGTTTTGGAGATCATCTCGTGCTCCCCCGGCGATGCGGGTCATAAGTGAATTTTAGTCGATATGGGATATCGCGGAGACGTCTGGGCGGCTCGACGACTAAAGATCTTCCGGGCTAAGTCCGGTCTTCTTGGCCAAGACCTTCCGAGCGCTATCGGTCCCAGCGTGGCCCTGTCGTGGTAGGCGAACAACACATCCGCCCAGCCGCGGCGCTCCAGAATGCTGTGCGACGTGCCACGCTGCCGTTTTATGGCCCAGCCGATCCGCAGCAGCGCGGCCAACACCTGGCTTGATTTCGTCGAAGGCCAATTAGCGGGTTTTTTCTTAGGCGGCAATGAAAGAAAGGTTGAACGGGCCGGGAATAGCCTCTCCGTGGTCCAAGCGGTCGGCAATAAGGCGCAACGCCAGCACCTCGACGGCAGCTGTCGCGCCTTTCTTGGTGCGGCCGTGAGCTATGACACCCGGGAGAGCCGGTATGTCTGCCAGCCACCGGCCATCCTCTTCCCGATAGTACTCAATGGCGAGCGAAAATCCATTTGTTGCCGGACTTTTTCGCATGTTCTTATCATGCCACGTTTCGCGTTCGCGGGGCCTATCATCATAGGTAGATATGGACTGGATGAGCGGCCGGGGCGAAAGATCGTCCTCTGAGAAGGCGATATCACGCGCGTAGCGGCGGATGCCATTGTGAACGCGGCCAACTCGGCGCTGGCGGGAGGCGGCGGCGTGGATGGCGCCATCCATCGCGCCGGCGGCCCGGAGATCATGCGCGAGCTGGACGGAATCCGGCGGCGGATCGGCCGCTGTCCCACCGGCAGCGCCGTGGCCACCGCCGCGGGCAAGCTGCCGGCCCAGTACGTGTTCCACGCGGTAGGCCCGGTGTATCGCGACGGCCGGCACGGCGAGCCGGAGCTGCTGGCGTCCTGCTATCGCAAGTGCCTCGAACTGGCGGAAGAACGCGGCTGTCCGCACCATCAGTTTTCCGGCCATCAGCACGGGCGTCTACGGATACCCTTTGGAGGAAGCCGCCGCCATCGCGCTCCGCGAAGTGAAAGCGCACCTGGAGAAGCCGGACACCAAACTTCAGCAAGTCATTTTCGTGTTGTTCGGCAAGGCGGGCGTACGAGGTGTACGCGGCGGTTGTGGCCAGCTGAAGACTCAGCGAGGGAAGTGGGGCAGGCGCTTTCGCCTGCCAAACGCGCGCTCGAACCCGGTTGGCAGGCGAAAGCGCATGCCCCACTTCTTTGGCGGAGCGGGCCTACCGCGAGAATGCCATGCCGGCGAAACTCACTACGCTCGCTTCGTCGATGTTCCACTGTTGATAGCGCAGCAGTTCGCCGCGCGCCCCGGGAGCGGTCTTCAGGAAGGTGTAGAACGGCGACGAGCCGCACCACTTCAGGTCGTCGCGGTTCTCGCGCACCAGGTCCCAGAAAGCGCCGGCATCGCAGGCATGGCGTCACTGAATGTATAGGCTTGCATTTCTTTGCAGGATACACACCAATCGGCATAAAAATCCAGCATCAAGGGTTTGCCCCGGTCGCTGGCAAGTTTGATTCCGGCGGACAATTCAGAGAGGTTTTTAATTTTTTCGAAAACTATTTCTGACTTGTCGGAAGGTCTGTCATGGTTGCCCAATCCTTGTAAGGGTTGAAATATATCCCGATTTCCCGCACTTAAACCGATAAGCTGTAAAATTCCGAAACATAACATGCATATGCCTATGCCTTTCCAAAGCTTTTGCCAGCCGGAGGCTGAGGCGGGCAAAGGCTCAATCGCTTTTAAGTAAATGGACGGGATGATTAGCAGCAACGCCGATAACAACATGGTAGCCGCCGCCGGTAATATTCTGGAAAGCATCCATGCCGCCACGGCCAGCATGATCACCCCGAAAACCGATTTGGTAGTATTCATCCACGCACCGGCTTTAGGCAGTATTTTTCCGGCAGAGGCTCCCAGAAATAATAAGGGCAAGCCCATGCCCAATCCCATTACAAACAAGGCTGAGCCGCCAAGGATAACGTCACCGGTCTGGCCGATATAAATCAGGGCTGCCGCAAGCGGCGCCGCTACACACGGACCGACAATCAATGCAGACAAAGCTCCCATCATGGCCGCGCCAAAATAGGAGCCGTCTCTATGTTTGTCACTGGAGCTGATAGCTATTGATTGCAAGGTTTTAGGCATTTCCAAGCTATAGAAGCCGAACATGGAAAGCGATAACAAAACAAAAATAGCGCTAAAGGCTGCAATTATCCAAGGGTTTTGAAATGCGGCTTGCAGATTGCTGCCAAAAACTGCGGCTAGCACGCCAAAAACCGTATACATTAGTGCTGATGCAATAACGTAGCTTAAAGATAATAAAAAGGCCTTACGAGTCGTTATTTTGCCGCTTTGCCCGACTATAATGCCGGACAGTATGGGGATCATTGGGAAAATACACGGTGTAAAGGCCAGTAATATGCCAAAGCCAAAAAAACTGGCTAGAGTTAAAGCCAAACTATCTTGTTGCAAAGACTGCACTATTTTGTCTTGTTCAGAGAGTTTACCGAGATTATCTGCGGATGGTTTGCCGGCAACGGTATCGGCAATAGGCAAGCTCAACTCTAAACTGGCCTGCATGGGCGGATAACAAACTCCGCGATCTGCACAGCCTTGAAATTTAGAAGTCAGCACAATGGCTTCAGGCTGCTGATTGTGACGGAATAAAGGGATGTCTACGCTGGTTTCCCGGCGATAAATCTGAACTTGCCCGAATTCAGGGTCGGCATGCTCTTCACCAATGGGCAATTGATAGCTTTCCAACCGGGTTTGCGAGTCCGGATTCAGGCTTAACGCCAATTTGTTTTTGTAAAGAAAATAACCTTCGGCGGCAATCCAGCTAACATGCAAGGTATGGCTATCCTTGACATTGGCAAAAAATTGAAACGCCTGTTCCGGTGGCAATAATTCCTTTGAAAAAACGTCTGCAGTTAAACTTTTAAGCCCTTGTTTAAACTGACTTATCGGGTTATTGCTTTCCGGTAGAGAGTTTGTCGGCAAGCTGATTTCCAGAATCAGCTTTTGAGGTGGATAACAGACGCCGACATCTGCGCAGCCTTGATATTTAACCAGTAGTTTCAGGGTTTGTTCATGGTTAGGATTTTCCAGCGGTACGTTCAGTTTAACGGTATGCCTGTATATTGCTACTTCACCGAATACCGGATCATGATCCATAGCGCTATCCGGCATTTCTATCTTACCTACCAGTATGCCTTCAGTCTGTGATTGAATTTTAAATTTATCCCTATACAGGTGATACCCGTCGGCAATTGACCAGGCTAATTCCAGCTTATCATTGGCTATTACTGTAGAAGAAAATTTAAAGGCTTGATCTACAGGTAAAAAATCTTTACTGCCTAACGCCGGTGCAGTCTGAGCAAAAAAAACCAAACAGGCAATTAAAATTAGTTTATACGTAAACATGAGCTTATCCATTTCAAATATTCAGCAGATCCATTTTCTATATTGATGACAATTATTTCAGGAATCCGATAGGGGTGGCTGTTTTTTATGATGGTTTCAATTTCAGAAAAGTAGTGCTTTTGAGTTTTAATCAATAATAAATGTTCCTGGCTGGATTCCAAAGCACCTTCCCATTCGTAAACCGAGATCAGCCCGGGAATGATGTTAACGCAAGCCGCTAATTTTTCAGAGATGAGTTGCCGGGCAATGCTGGTGGCGGATTGCTGGTCCGGGTAAGTGCTAAGAATGAGTTGGTACAAGGCAATTTTATCCTGTTAATGCATTAACTTTGAAACATTTTACATACGAAGCAGTTGAGGCTGTCCGGTAAATGACTGGAAAAACTTGTTTCTAAGATTTTAAATGGTAACAATTGATGTGTTGCGAGAAATGGGTGACCGCTATATTTTGTCGCATCCCGATGGATGTTTTGCAAAATAACCAGGGATTTGACGATGGAATCGTATACACTAATCAAGTAGCCATTCAAGTGAATCCGCTCCCTTTACAGTTGCGGATTCAGGTTGTGCAGCTCGCAATTATTTATCTGAAGACTCAATTTCAGTTGTTGTAGCGGCTTCCGGAGTGTTTTCGTTGCACAAGCTGTTAGTGGAAAAACCTGAATACACCGGACACCAGCCAAAAAAGCTAGTGGCAACCAGAATTCCTCCAACTAACAACAACAGAACGCTTGCGGTGAAAAGCGAGACAAATAAAAGTACTATGCCGGATATCAACCGGACTTTCTTATCTTTTACGCCAATATTGTGCTCAAACTTAACTAAACGTTTATAATCAAATTTCTTGAAATCAAAGCTCATTTTTTGCCCTCTCGAAGTTGTGGTTATTTTTATTATCCCGATGTGATGTTTTTTTCCATAAAGTCTGCAATATATACATAGCTTCTCTAAATCTGCAAATAAAAAATGAATGTTTCTGAAATTATTAGTTCATTAAACGACGCACAACGCTTGGCGGTGTCTGCGCCATTACAGGCAATATTGGTTTTAGCCGGCGCCGGAAGTGGAAAAACCAGGGTTTTGGTGCACCGTATCGCCTGGCATTTGCTGATCAATAAAATAGCCGCTCATAATATATTAGCCGTGACTTTTACCAATAAGGCAGCCAGTGAAATGCGCAGCCGGATTGAAAATTTGTTAAACATTTCCACCCGTTCCATGTGGATAGGCACCTTTCACGGTTTAGCGCATCGCTTGTTAAGACAGCATGCCAAACAAGCCAATCTCCCGGAAACCTTTCAGGTAATGGATAGCGATGATCAGCTTAGAATCATTAAGCGTCTTCTGAAAAGTCTGGAGATAGATGATAGCAAATGGCCTGCCAAGCAAGTGCAATGGTTTATCAATGCCCAAAAAGAGGAAGGCCTCAGGGCAAGGCATATTGCAAGTTACGGCGACTTTTATCAGCAACAAATGTTGATGATTTATCGGGCTTACGAGGAGCTTTGTGAACGTTCCGGTCTGGTTGATTTTGCCGAACTAATGTTAAGGGCGCATGAATTGCTGAGAGATAACGAAGATTTGCTGGCTTTCTACAGGCAACGCTTCCAGCAAGTGCATGTTGATGAGTTTCAAGATACTAACAGTATTCAATACGCCTGGTTACGGATATTAACGGAAGGCAATAATAATTTGTTTGTGGTTGGTGATGACGATCAGTCGATTTATGGTTGGCGTGGCGCCAAAATTGAAAATATTTATCACTTTCAAAAGCACTATCCCGATCATCAGATTGTGAAATTGGAGCAAAATTACCGCTCAACCGGACATATTCTAACGGCAGCCAATACTTTGATTGCGCATAACGACAGTCGCATGGGCAAGGATTTATGGACGGAGTCCGGCGATGGCGAACCATTATTGCTTTATACCGCCTTTAATGAGCAGGATGAAGCTTATTTTGTCGTGGAAAAAATCAGGCAATGGATTAAAGATGGGGGATTACGTAGCGAAACGGCGATCTTGTACCGTTCCAATGCCCAGTCTCGCCAGTTTGAAGAGCGGCTGATGAGCACCGCCACGCCTTATCGCGTCTATGGAGGCTTGCGTTTTTTTGAACGTATGGAAATCAAAAATGCACTTGCCTATTTGCGGTTGTCCGCTAATCCTCACGACGATGCTTCTTTTGAACGGGTGGTTAACACACCAACTCGTGGCGTAGGCGCGAAAACTATAGACGATATACGTCTCATTGCCCGTGATAAACAATTGTCACTATGGCAAGCAGCTACGGCCATGCTTGTCGAGAAACAGCTTGCCGGCCGTGCCGCCAACGCCTTACAGAGTTTTGTGAATCTGGTATTGCGGTTAACCGCGGAGACCCAAGATCTGCCATTATGTGATGCCGTAAAATACGTCATTGAGGCCAGTGGCCTGCTGGCATTATATAAGCAGGAAAAACAGGATAAAGGCGAAGCCAGGGTTGAAAACCTGGAAGAGTTGGTCAATGCCGCTAAATTATTTGATTACCAAAGAGATGGTGGCGACGTGCTTAGTGAATTGGATATGTTTCTGACTCATGCGGCTTTGGAAGCAGGCGAAATGCAAGCGGAAGCTGACCAGGATTGCGTGCAGTTGATGACTTTGCATTCTGCAAAAGGTCTGGAATTTAAACTGGTATTTTTAGTCGGTATGGAAGATGGCTTATTCCCTTCTCAGCAGGCATTGGAAGATGCCGGCCGTTTACAGGAGGAACGGCGTTTATGCTATGTCGGAGTTACACGGGCGATGCAACAACTGTATTTAACTCATGCAGAGTCCAGACGGCTTTACGGCAAAGATAATTATCCGCGTCCTTCCAGATTCTTACGCGAGATTCCTGAGTCTTCCATTCAGGAAATCAGGATGCGCGCAAATGTTTCTCGTCCTGTCGTCAGTCGTTCCGGAGAGCATGCGGCTTACGGCGGAAACTATAAATTCCGGATGGGTCAATCGATTCGGCATGAGAAATTTGGCGAGGGTGTAGTGTTGCAATCAGAAGGTAGTGGTGAGCAGGAAAGAGTGCAGATTAATTTTAGGAATGCGGGTATTAAATGGTTGATGGTGTCTGTCGCCAAGCTGGAAGTTGTTTAGTTTACTTGTCTGGCAAGCCCGTTCGTGCCTGTCAAAGCAGGAGCGGTTTGCCAGCTACTGCTAAATTTAATCGTCGTCATCTTTTTTAGGAGTGGATTCGACGATGGGTAAGGAGACAATACCAAAGTTGCCGATAATCTCCCGAATTTTAGGCATATTTTGATCGATTAAGTCATTCAATAACTGTTTGCGCTTTTGGTCGCCCTGGCGAACCGCCATGGCAATAGAAAAATCAAACTGTATGCCGGGCGAAGACTGCATGGGAATCGCGATAAAACTGTCCAGTGGGCTTTGTGATTGCACATAAGCCGCCATTGGACCCCATAGAATCGCCATATCAATCACGCCTTTGCGCAAATCATTTTCAATCTGCATAGCCGTGTTGTGTTCGCTGTCTCCAGTCATGCTTTGATAGGGAACACCTTGTTCAAGTAAACCGTTTTTTTGTAACCAAGTAGTGCCGGGGCCTCTGTCAAACATGGCAATTTTGAGCTTTTCCTGTCTTGGCAGAGGTAAAAGCGGTAATTGTGACGCGGATGAAATGTCATCCCAGCCTTTTCCTTTTAATATCAGCAAGACATAAGTGGAGTGTAAATAGGCCTTGGTGGTTTCGGCGAGTTCCGTGCCGACTGGCAGGCCCATAATGACATCGCATTTATAGCCTCCATTTTTTTCGTCTTCGGCTTTTAAAGTATTACGAATAAAGCCCATGCGATCCGGAAACCAATAATATTCCACTTCCTGCCCTAATTGTTTGGCAAAAAGTTCAGCAATTAGATTTTCGTAGCCGGTTTGCTGTTTGGTTGAATAAGGCGGATGCAATGGATCGGCGCAAACCCGGAACTTTTCCTGAGCGTAGGCGATGCCAAGTGGCGTCAGCATATTTGAAATAAACAATAAGCTAATTGCTTTAAAAACGGTTTTCATCGTGGACTTTCCTGGAGAAGACAAGCTCTTTGGGAACAATTTTACTGCCGCCGTATTAATGATGCCAAAAATTTCGGTGGCTATTAAGCTGGGGGCATTGACGGCGTCTAAAGCGGCTGGTCAGAAATAAAAAAGCCTTGGCCGAATGCTCTCGGCCAAGGCTAGCTTGACTAAAGTCTAAACAGATTAGAAATTAGTTAGGCAAAGCAAACACAGTTAATATGCCGCCCAATTTTGTATATGAGCTTAGGCTTCTGTAGGCGCCAACTGCACCCAGACCTTCAGTGTTGGTTGATGATGATCCATCGTCCAGACCGGCAGCGATACCGATACCAGCCCAGCCACCAATTCCTGACAGAACGCCAACATATTGTTTGCCTTCAAATTCCCAGGTGTTAACGTTGCCGATAATGCCTGACGGAGTTTTGAATTTATACAATTCTTTACCGGTTTTCGCATCAACAGCTTTCAGATATCCTTCCAGAGTACCGTAGAATACCACGCCGCCAGCAGTTGCAACCGAACCGGACCAAACAGAGAATTGCTCTTTGTTGGACCAGGCGATTTTGCCGGTTTTAGCATCGTAAGCGGTAAACTGACCTAAGTTGGTGGTGCCGTCTTTTTTGCCGGTTAACACGTCGGCGCCTGCAGGCATCATATTCAGGGTGGCGCCTACATAAGGTTGACCTGCGGTGTAAGAAACCTCAAATGGTTCGTACTCCATGCACAAGTGGTTGCCGGAAATATAGAACAAACCGGTTTGTGGAGAGTAAGAGACAGGTTGTTGGTTTTTAGCGCCTAAAGCAGCAGGGCAGGTGCCAATGGTGTTGGTGTCTTCACCATGGAATTCAGTACTGAATTCCGGAACGACAACAGGACGGCCGGTTTTAATGTCAACATGGGAAGCCCAGTTAACTGATTTGTCGAATTTTTCAGCAACCAGTAATTCGCCGTTTTCACGATCCAGAGTATAGCCGAAGCCGTTACGGTCAAAGTGAACGATGGTTTTATGTAATTTACCACCAACTTCCTGATCAACCAGGACAGTTTCGTTGATGCCGTCATAATCCCATTCGTCATGCGGAGTCATTTGGTAAACCCATTTAACTTCACCGGTGTCAGCGTCACGAGCCCACAATGACATAGACCATTTGTTGTCGCCAGGGCGTTGTACCGGGTTCCAGGTAGAAGGGTTGCCTGAACCGTAATAGACCAGATTCAGTTTTGGATCGTAGCTGTACCAGCCCCAGGTGGTGCCGCCGCCGATTTTCCATTGATCGCCTTTCCAGGTGCTGGTGCTGGAGTCAGCGCCAACCGGTTGAACTTTGCCGTCTTTCCAGGCAGTGGTTTTGCTTGGGTTGATCAAAGTGTCTTTATCCGGACCCATGCTGTAGCCTTTCCACTCCAGTTGACCGGTGCGGATGTTATAGGCAGCCAGGAAGCCGCGAACACCAAACTCGCCGCCGGCAATACCGGTCAGAACTTTGTCTTTAACAACTAGAGGCGCATTAGTATTGGTCATACCCAATTTTGGATCGCCGTTTTGAACGCTCCAAATTCGTTTGCCGGTTTTAGCATCCAGCGCTGTCAGAACGGTGTCTGATTGTTGCAGGAAGATTTTGCCGTCACCATAAGCCAAGCCGCGATTAACGGTGTCGCAACACATAACCGGAATGGTTACGTCAGCGTCTTGAGTCGGGTGAAATA
>CAVUMJ010000252.1:0-8456 GCA_963741375.1 uncultured Pseudomonadota bacterium | reverse complement strand
CGGCGCCTCAAATCGCTTTCGGGATCCTCCGCCAATTCCTGCAAAACAGCTTCCCCGATCTGCTGCTTGGAATAGGGAAGGGCGGACTCCGGCGCAAGGGTTCCGCTGATGTTTTCAACCACTTGCAGGTAGGCGGAAATAATCTGACGCCTTTGCTCGCAGTCCGCTGAATCGCAATTGCAAAAAAGCTCCCCGAGTTCTCCTGAAGTGCCGTGGATGAAGGCATCAAGGGGCTTGAATCTTTTGGCGGAAGTCAAATGCTTGGCGATTTCCATCAAAAACTCCCTACCGGGAAAAAATTGGAAGCACATTTTTAGAGACGATGACATCTGGTTAGGTGCGCGGATCCTCCTGATAGTGTGCAATATATACATGAATGCATGTACGAACTAAATGGGGCAAAGACCCCAATCGAAAAGTAGGGTTAACAGTATTTGGCGACGCAAAAAAATACATATGTGAATTATTTATTTTACCGAGGATGCGATAAATTCGCAGGGCGCACGCTGCACCGAAATGAAAGAGGAGAGCCAGGAAAAGGAGGAGGAGAACCTGACTCTCCTTGAGGAGGAAAGATTAACTTTCCAAGATAACTATAACCATCCGGTCAAGGGCCAAAAGGAAGCGTGAAAAGCGTGTGGATTCGCAGCCTGCGTACATCGCGACCCGCTCGAATCCATCCACGAGGGGATAGACAGTTCGGAAAATTTTCGCAGAATTTAGATACTGGTTTGCTGCTTCCATATCAGTAATCCCGGCCAGCGCTAATTCGCGAGGCAATCGCCCTTGATGCGTGCTGAACGCACGCTCACTGCGCCCTCTGGCTTCAGGGGAATAGGCGGCAATCATTTCAATACCCAATTGCTTCATGGCTCGGCCAAATTGCGTTAGATTGACTTTATCAACCTTTCCGCCTTCTTCAGGCGTAATCCAATAATGACTACCGCGATCTGAATAGAACGATGAAAATAATCCTCTCGATTCAATCACTTCCTTGACGCCACGAAAACTTGATTGAGTCCCTTCTTCCTCAACAAAAAATATTGAATAATGCTCGCTGGTTGCATCGTCCATCGTCACAATCAAATCCCATTTCACACCTTCTACCCACTCATGGGTACTGCCATCCTGATGCAACATCATTCCTGGCCAGGCTGCTCGTTCCCGTTTGCGCCTATGCTTTCCTTTGGCTAACGACTTCTTCAGTAACCCTGCTTCCTGTAAACGGCATTTAACCCAGGTATAACTGCGCTCTCCTCCCTCTCGTTTATACCAACTGTAAAAATGCTTGCCATTCCATCCAGAAAATCGCTGCCGGTAACTATCCGTTAGTTTAAGCACTTCATCGACAGGCGCTCGTCTGTGGGATAACTGTTCTAGACGCTTGTCTATCAATCCTTCCAGTCCATTTTCCTCGTACCGGTCTATATGCCGTCTAAACGTTCTTTCACAGACTCCTAATAACCTCGCCGCTTCCTCTTGAGTCAATCGTTTGTTTTGCCATCCTTCATAGGCCTCTTCGAATCTCATTTTTCGTATCTCGTGTAGTAGCTTTGTCCGACTCATTTGCGCCTCCTCGGCGCGTATTACAACCGGACAATTTATCTGCTACTACTCCGGACAGTTTATTTGTTCTCAACAAATACATTATTCGATATTGTTATTACTTGCCGGAACGGGTAATATCCTGAACATCTGGCGCTGAGTTGATTTTTAGTCAAGTTTGCTTGTTATTTCATTCATGTGCTTATCGATAAGGAGGCTGTCTTAATGGGGTCTGATTATGAACGATAAACAACGCGTTGCCCATCACGCTGCCAAGTTGGTCCAAGACGGTATGATTGTCGGTCTTGGTACGGGTTCTACCGCCAATTATTTTATTGAAGCTCTAGCTCAACGTTGCAATAGGGATGGTTTAAATGTAAAGGTAGTCGCCAGTTCAATTGTCAGCGCCATTAAAGCAAGTGGACAGGGCCTGCCAATGCTGGGTTTTGAACAGATCAATCGCCTTGATGTTTACGTCGATGGCGCGGACGAAGTTACCGCCGATATGACGCTACTGAAAGGCCGCGGTGCGGATTTGGTGCGGGAAAAACTGTTGGCAAAAGCCGCTAGTCATTTTTGGGTGCTGATAGATCAAAGTAAAAAAGTTGAGCGCATTGGCCAAAATTTTCCGATACCGGTTGAAGTGATGCCTTTTGCCTGGCAACTAGTGCAAGCCAGCCTTGCCGAAATTGGTGGTCAAGCCAGCCTGAGGCCTAACCCCGGTGGCGATGGACTAGCTGTGACTTCATTCGGTAGTCTGGTGTTGGATACGGTTTTTGAATCCTGTCCTGATAGCCTGATTCTCAATGATCAACTGAATGCTATTCCCGGCATCATTGAGCATGGCATATTTAGTGGTTTAACCTCAGTAGTATTTTGCGTAGATGCAGACAAGGTGCATGAGCAATGGGCTTAACTGCGAAATAATTGCTGTTTCATCTTTTAACAATCACAATCGGAAAGGCCAGGCCGAATTACTCGACCTGGCAATCAGTTTTAGTGTTCGCTTTCCAGTAAATAAGTTAACCACAATGAGGATAACTTTTCCTGAACGGTATTTTGCCGCAGGCGGGCGTGAAGATTGTCAAAATCCACGTAATCCAGAGCTTGGTCCTGGTTGTAGCAGGAGTACATGAAGCTGGCTTCACCGGTTTCAGGATCGATATGTTTACACAGACATTGAGCACATACGCCTTTCATCATGCACTGCATAGGCGAGTTGATTGAACCTATGGCTTCATGACCGTCTTTAAGATAAGGTTTCAAAACCCCGAAGCGGGCAGCTTTTACTGCCGCCATCATGCGGTCTGAACCGATTACGATCAGGTGCTCAACATCCTGTAAAAGTAAATCGGTTTCCCCCAGTTCGCCCTTGGCAAAAGCCAGCATTGCTTCGACAATATTGCCGACAAAAGTTTTATCTTGAGGGCGGGTAACAGGTATGGCTTTATTACCAGGACGATTGTCTACAGCCCAGACTATCAAATCAGAAGCTTCTTCTATTTCGGCAACCTTAAACAGATCTTCCCGGTTACGATAACCGGCGAAATACAACACTTTGTTGCCTGCCGAGCGTAAAGCTTTGCCTATGGAAAACAATACTGCGTTTCCTAAGCCTCCGCCTAACAACAACACAGTTTGATTGTGGGGAATTTCAGTTGGAGCTCCGGTTACCCCCATTAACACCAGTGGATCACCGGTTTTCCATGTGGCGCAAAGTCTGGTGGAACTTCCCATTTCCAGGGCAATCAGCGATACCAAGCCTTGTTTTTTATCGACCCACGCGCCAGTTAAGGCAATCCCTTCCGCAGCTAAAACCGTGCCCTGTTTAACGGGCGCTAACGATTCGAAATTTTGTACCCGGTAAAATTGCCCGGGATTGAAGTTTTTGGCGGCCCCAGGGGCTTTAACGACAACTTCAATGATGGTGGGCGTCAGTCTGTGAATGGCGACGATGTGCGCCAGAAACTCTTCATCCAAGCGTTTTTGCAAATTTCTTAATTGGCTATCACGTTGAGATTGTTTGGATTCATCCAGATTGGCGAACTCGTCGGCAAACAGCTCAACAATGTAAGGATAGCCATCTTTGGCGCTGGCCATTGCTTTAACGACATTGCCGGCATAAACCGGATGGTTGTCTCCGTAAAAAGTGATGAATTTGCCATCGCTGTGGTACGAAGTAAATGGAGCAGGCTTAGCGACTTTAACTTGAGCTTCGTCGGCAACCGGCGCGAGAGCCGTTTCAGCCGGCAAGCCGGTTACTTCATGACGCTTATAGAATTTATGATCCATCACAAATGTGCCGGGATGTTCCGACTGGTAGATGGTATTTGGAGAGGTGCCGGCAGCAATGAATAGACCACGCAGTTTGACTTCCACTTCATCAGTTTTACGCCACTTACCTTCCTGTTCGGCAAGTTTTTCAAAACGCACTGCTTGTAGATGGCCGTATTGATCCTCAAGTGCCGCCAGTGGGCTCATGCCTTCGGCAAGCCAAATGCCTTCAGAAAGGGCTTCGTGAATTTCTTCATGGTTTTGCCGGTAGGCTGGAGAATCTTTGATGCCTTTACGGTAAAACAGGGTAACGCCTCCCCATTGTTTTAAAAAAGGCAGAAAATCAGGCGTTTCGCCACTAGCTGATGCCCGTAGGCGCTCTTGCTCAATGATTCGGCCGTGAGCTAAAAATTCTTCCAGAATTTCCAGTTCTTCTTGATCGTAACGGCTGCGAACTTCCATTTCTCCATATTGGCTGACCAATTTTTCATAGCGTTTCAGAATTTTACTGACTTGTAGCGGATAATAGGCCAGTAATTCTGTAGCTGTATCGATAGCAGTTAAACCGCCGCCAATAACGCCAGCCGGCAGCCGCACTTGCAGATTCGCCAGCGAAGATTCTTTCGCGGCTCCGGTCAACTGTAATCCCATCAAAAAGTCCGAAGCTTTTCTAATGCCGCGAATCAGATTGTTTTTAAGATCAATAATAGTTGGTTTACCAGCGCCACTGGCTATGGCAATATGATCAAAACCTAAATCCCATGCTTCATCTACGGTAATACTGCCGCCAAAGCGAACGCCGCTATAACATTTAAAGGCGTTGCGGCGTAACAGGTTTAGGTAAATGACTTTCAAAAAGTTTTTATCCCAGCGCACAGTAATGCCGTATTCCGCCACGCCCCCAAATCCTAACATCACCCGTTGATCCAATGCCTCATACAAATTTTGGAAATTGTAAATGGGTTGGGGTGTATTGTCCTGATCACCCGTTAAGGAAATCGGTAACGGCTCAATTTTTAAAGCATCTATGCCGACTACGCCAAAACCTTCGTTTAGCAGATAGTGGGCAAGCGTGTAACCGGCTGGCCCCATGCCGGCAATCAACACATTTTTGCCATTGTAAGGCAGTGCAGTTGAACGCTTGATGTTTAGAGGATTCCAGCGGGTTAACAGGCTATAAATTTCAAAACCCCATGGCATAAACAAAACGTCAGTTAAAACGTTGGTTTCTATTTGCGGAATGTTGACAGCTTCGGTTTTTTGATAGATACAGCCACGCATGCAGTCATTACAAATACGATGACCGGTGCCGGGGCACATAGGATTATCAATGATCACCAACGCAAGTGCGCCAATATTATCACCCTGGCGTTTAAGAACGTGCATCTCGGAAATTTTTTCTTCCAAAGGGCAGCCTATCATGGGGGCGCCAAGATGATTGGATTTAAAGCTGGAGTCTTTTTTGCTTTTTATGCCTTTAGAGCAGGAGTCGTTGTCCCGGTCATGGCAATAAATGCAATGATCGACCTCATACAAGGATTGTCTTAATGAGAAACGCTTGTCAGTCAAAGCGAAACCGTCGCGACGGCGGAGATGATGTGCTTCACCAGCCCAAACCTGATAACCGTCACGGCTGATATTCTCATGCTTAACAAGATTTTCAAGATTGGTCTTTTCCGGCGATTTGAAACTTAGCCATTTTTTAACCAGTTTTTGTAATTCAGGGGATTGTTGAGCGGCAAAACTCCATCGGTAAATAATATCCAGCAGGCTGGCAACCAAAGCAACCGGACTGTCGCCATTGATGTCCGCCAATTGTGAATCAGCTATTTGTGCTTTCAGATTAGCAACATCATCAGCAGATAACTCATTTTGCTGAGCTAATCTCCATAATTCGGCGGCAATCCGGCTAATTGCTAATTCAGGGTCGAGCTGATATTCAGTTTCTTTGTTGGTTGCTTTAATTAGAGCATCCATGCTGCTGCTTAAGCCGCTAATATCCCAATCAGCAATGGTTTGTCCTTTAAAACGGCTGGCCAGTTTGCTGACTATTTCAGTACGATACACGAAAACACTATCGAATTCGCCACGAATATTGCTGATCTGCTGGTCGCGGCTATCACTAACATTGAACAAATTAGCGATAAAACTACCCACTAAAGGGGCGGTTCTAACCAAAATGTCGGAAACGGCTTCCGGCGCCTTTCCTTCACCGTGACTGGAGCGATAAGCACAAATTTCATCGAATAAATCCGGATGTTGAGTTTGAACGGACTGGTCAAAAACCTTTAACAAATCGGCAAGGCGGTGACTATTGTAGAGATCGGCGTATTCGAATCCTGGAATTCCTAAAGTCAATTGTTTATGTTCAAGGGTGTTGTTCAGTTGTGTCATCAATGAGTCCGTGCTGGCAAACTAGTGGTCGCGTATAAAAATAGAAAATTAGGGTAATTGATTAAGAGTTGTGTCTTTTTTGGTCAGCATCAAGTCTTCACGGCGTAAACCGAAAGACAAAGCTAAAGCACTACCTATATAAATGGAAGAGTATGTGCCTTTGACGACTCCGATCAACATGGCGATTGCAAAACCGTGGATGATTTTTCCTCCCAAAAATACTAGCGCCAATAATGTTAAAAATACCGTAAAAGAAACCAAAATGGTACGGCTGAGCGTTTCGTTTATGGCTAAATTCACAATTTCATCCATTGATTGCAGTCTGGTTGTACGGGTAATTTCCCGGATACGGTCATAAATAACGATTTTGTCGTTTGTAGAGTAACCTATCAGCGCCAGAATGGCTGATAACACAGTTAAATCAAATTCCCAGCCGAAAACCGAGAAGAACCCCATGGTAATCACGGAGTCGTGAAACAAGGCGATAATGGCGGCAACTGACAGTTTCCATTCAAAACGGATACTCACGTAGATCATGACGCCAATAAAGGCGAAAAACATTGCCAATCCACCGTCATTGATCAAATCTTCGCCGACTTGCGGGCCGACAAATTCAACGCGGCGAATTTCTCCAGGTTGAGACTGGCTCTCATTGGTAATGGTCAAAACTTTTTCGGTCAGCTCTTTCTGACTAATGTTTGTAACAGGTTTTAAACGTAACAGAATTTCTTGAGAACTACCGAAATGCTGGAGATTGGCTTCACTAAATCCTTGTTGTTCCAGAGCGCTACGCATTTTATCCAGATCAACCGATTGGTTGTAGTGCATTTCATAGACGCTACCCCCGGTAAAATCAATGCCCAATTCCAGTCCTTTCACAAAAAAAGACACGATTGAAATTAAAAATAAGGAGCCGGAGAAAATAAACGCCAGCTTTTTTTTGCTGAGAAAATCGATGTTTTTAACAAGATTCATGTCAAATTTCCTGAAATTAAAGTGATTGCTGTTCTAACACCTGATTATAGTGTCAGCAGGTTTGATAAATGGTCGAAATAAAAATAGATTGTACTATTTTCTCCAGAAGGCTGGTGTAAAAAGCATCAATAAAGTAAATACTTCAAGACGGCCAAGCAACATGGCTATGGCGCAGACCCAGGTTTGAAAATCTGTCAAACCGGTATAATGGCTTGCTGTTCCTACGGAGCCCAGTCCCGGTCCGGCATTGTTGATGCAGGCAAGAATTGCGCTAAATGCGGAAATTGGGTCCAGTCCTGAAAATAATAAAGCAAATGTTAAAAATACGATGGAGATGAAATATAGAAAAATAAAGGCTAAAACGGAAAAAATAATTTTGTTAGGAATAGGCATTTCGCCAATTCTAATAGGGTTTATGGCGTTGGGGTGTAAAACACTGAACATTTCCCGCCCAGCCTGTTTCCACAATAGCAGAGTCCTAAACATTTTGATGCCGCCGCCTGTAGATCCGGTACAGGCGGTAATGCAGCTTAAGTACATCATCCACCAAGGTACAAAGGCTGGCCATTTATCGTAATGTTCACTGACAAAGCCGCCGGAAGTCGCTACAGAAATTAAATTGAAGGCAACATGCCGCAAGCAAATCAAAAAATCAGTATAAATTTGATTATGCCAAAGATATATGCTGCATACTAAAATGCTAATTGCAATGGCCGCCAGCATTGGTAATGCTTCAGGGTCGATTAAATAAGGCTTCAGACTTCGCTGTTGCAAAGCAAGATAATGCACCGCAAAGTTCATGGCTGAAATCAGGATGAAAACCATTAAAACCTGTTCTATAACCGGTGAGCCAAAGTAACCAATGTTTGCATCATGGGTGGAAAAACCTCCAAGACTCATGGTGGAAAAGGCATGGCAAATTGCATCAAACCAAGTCATGCCGGCAAGTTTTAACGAAATAATACAGGCCAAGGTCAACGCAACGTAGACCATCCAAAGTAAACGTGCGGTTTCATTGATACGAGGTGTAAGTTTGCTGTCTTTGATAGGCCCTGCTATTTCCACCTTGTATATTTGCATGCCGCCGATACCCAAAAGAGGCAAAATTGCTATCATGACCGTCCCGAACGAGGCAAAGGGGCGTGCAACCCATTTCTGCGGCGCTTTTCCCTCGGCCTGCGGAAAGACCGCCACTGCGATTTTGCCGGTGAAAAGATAATCGGTGACGATATTGCCTATTTCCGCAATATGGACGGGGCGACTTAAGG
>CAVUMJ010000251.1:0-5513 GCA_963741375.1 uncultured Pseudomonadota bacterium | reverse complement strand
AATTGTGGTGATGATTGCCGTCTTTACCACTCTCTCTCTTGGAATCATAGCGTTAATATTTAAGACTGGTTACCGCCTAAGAAATTAGGAGTAACTCGCCGAATATTTTCTGTTGGGAGGATAACGGTTCGTAACACAAATTTCAGTGAGCTGGTGCCGTCAGTTTTTGTGCTTATGCGTGAATTTGCAAGGAAACTTATATCCTTGGTTCTAATGTGCGTTTGACTGTAACCAATTAAGCAAGCTATAATTCAGTTAACTAACTGACTAAATAAGATGTTTAGGTATCATGCCCCAAGCGAAAACAGACAGCCGTGAAAGGCTTATCAATGCTGCCATAAAGCTTGCATATCAGCATGGATTCGGTAAATCGTCGCTTGCGCATATTGCGAAAGAAGCCGAAGTTCCGCTGGGAAATATCTACTACTATTTCAAAACCAAGGATGAACTTGGCGAAGCCATCGTAGAACGCCGGTTGGCGCAAATGCAGGCAAGGCGAATGGAGTGGGACGAGATAACCTCTCCAAAGGAGCGGCTCTGCTTCTGCATAAACCAGGTCTCCGAGAGTAGGGATTTGCTTGCGAGTGGCGGATGCGCCGTGGGCACCTTCTGTTCGGAGCTTCAAAAAACGGACAACGCTCTTGCTAAAAAGGCTTCAGCGATTTTTGTCCAGCATCTGGAATGGCTGGAAACGCAATTTCGCCTAATGGGTAAAACTAAAGACGCTCACAGTCTTTCCCTGCATCTTTTATCGGCTTTGCAAGGTGTAGCGTTTCTTGCACACAGTTTGCGCAGCCCTGAATTCGTTACCTTAGAGACAGACCGATTAAAGGAGTGGGTTCGCAGCCTTTAGAATAATCTGATGGAGGCGTAGGTTCAATGAGGTTTGTAAGTTAGGTATCTGACTTATGCAAAGAAAAAGGGGTACAGGGTTGATACTGTCGTCCAGTATTTATAATTTTTGCTGTTACCCCCGGAATTTAAACGTATTAATGATATATATTGCGCATTAATCGGCAATTTAGTCTATGTTCTGCAGAGGGTATTAAAGCGAGCTTTTCACCGCTTTAGGTTTGAGGGCGAACAGAGTATATTTGTAACCTTTTCTGATAAATCACCTATATTCAATATTATTAGGTATTGTTCGTATTTGTTTTTCTGCGTAATTCTTTGATACTTAGTCTCAATAATCTACATAAACCTGAGGATATCAATATGAACGAAGATACTTTTAACCTGGAAATCAGGAAATATCTCAAAACGGTTGGCATAACTTCGCAGCGCGAGATTGAACATGCTGTATATAAAGCCATTGAAGACGGCAGATTAAACGCTTCTGAACCGCTTGTAGTCAAAATGACATTGGAAATGCCGGCGGTAGGGATTAACCATAGCATGGACGGCCAAATAGCGCTTGAGTAGTGGTAAAACGGCTCAAAGCAATTTTTTCAACACCGTCTGCAATATACCGCCATCACGAAAATATTGAATTTCAATTGGCGTGTCGATGCGGCTGATAGTTTTAAAGTGAGTGACGCCGCCATCGGCAGCGGTAGCGAAAACCTCGATAGGCTGTTGCGGAACCATGCTGTCGGCAATCTCTACGGTAAATGATTCTGTACCGTTCAATCCCAAACTGACAGCCGATTCGCCAGCCATAAACTGTAAAGGCAGTATTCCCATGCCGATCAAATTGCTGCGATGAATTCGTTCGTAACTTTCGGCGATGATGACTTTAACGCCTTGCAAATAGGGGCCTTTAGCCGCCCAATCCCGTGATGAACCGGAGCCATATTCTTTGCCGGCTAATATGCACAACGGAATGCCGGCCTGTTTGTACCGCATTGCCGCCTCGAAAAAGCTTAACCGTTCGCCGCTGGGATGAAAAATGGTGACATTACCTTCGATGCCCGGCAGCAGTAGATTGCGAATGCGGATATTGGCGAAAGTGCCGCGGCACATCACCTTGTCATTACCGCGCCGTGAGCCGTAACTGTTCCAATCTTTACGTTCTATGCCTTGCGCCAGCAGATAGGATGCGGCAGGGGAGTCGACGGCGATTTGTCCAGCCGGAGAAATGTGATCAGTGCTGACCGAATCGCCAAATACCGCTAAGACCCGCATGTTAGAGATTGAAACTATAGGCTGCGGCAGTGCAGTTAGGCCGTCAAAGAAAGGCGGTTTGCGGATATAAGTCGAATTCGGGTCCCAGGGATAACGTTCCGAGGCGCTGATCAGCACCTGTTGCCATGCCTGGCTGCCGGTAAACACATCAGCATAACGCTCCCGAAACATTTCCGGCGTTACGAACCGGTTTATGGTGTCATTGATTTCCTGATTGCTTGGCCAGATGTCTTTTAAATAGACCGGCTCTCCGTTTTTATCTTTGCCTATCGCATCGCGGCTGATATCCACTGCAGTGGAACCGGCCAGCGCAAAAGCCACAACCAGTGGCGGAGAAGCTAGATAGTTGGTTTTGGTTAAGGGATGAACCCGGCCTTCGAAGTTTCGGTTGCCGGACAGCACTGCCGAAACTACCAAATCGTTATCCACTATGGCTTTTTCAACTGCCGGGTCCAGTGGCCCGGAGTTGCCGATGCAGGTGGTGCAACCGTAACCCACCAGAAAAAAACCCAGTTTTTCCAGATATGGCAGCAAGCCGGATTTTTTTAAATACTCGGTTACTACCATAGAGCCTGGCGCCAGCGAGGTTTTAACATAGTTTTTAACATGCAGGCCTTTTTCCACGGCTTTCTTGGCCAGTAGGCCTGCGCCCAGCATCACCGATGGATTGCTAGTGTTGGTGCAAGAAGTGATAGCGGCGATTACCACTGCGCCATGGCTAATTGATTCAGTGCTGTTTTTGTTGGTGACCAGGCCGTGGCGGTTCAGATCAGTCTCGGTAAGTCCCATGCCTTGATTACCGGTTGGCGCAGTCAGCATCTGCCGATACGTCGAGCCAACCTGACTTAACAAAATTCTATCCTGAGGCCGTTTAGGGCCGGCCAATGCCGGTTCGATGCCGGCCAGATCGACTTGCAAGATCTGACTGAACTCAGGGTCAGGAGTCTGATCGGCGCGAAATAAACCCTGCTGTTTGGCGTAACGCTCGGTAAGCTCGATTTGTTCTTTGCTGCGCCCGGTCAAATAAAGGTAGTTAAGTGTTTCGGCGTCGATAGGAAAATAACTGACAGTCGCGCCTTGTTCCGGGGCCATGTTGCTAATGGTGGCGCGATCCGGAACCCTTAGCGAGCTTAAGCCAGCTCCAAAAAACTCCACAAATTTACCCACTACTCCAAACTGTCGGCATAACTCGGTAATCCGCAATACCAAATCGGTTGCTGTCACGCCAGGCTGTAAACTTCCGGTTAATTTTATACCGACCACATCCGGGATCAGCATGTAAATAGGCTGATCCAACATCACTGCTTCGGCTTCTATGCCTCCGACACCCCAAGCCAGTACGCCAAGGCCATTGACCATCGGCGTATGCGAGTCGGTGCCGACGCAGCTGTCCGGATAACAAACTTTCCTGGTTTTGTCATGAAAAACCACTGGGGCCAAGTATTCAAGATTGACCTGATGCACAATGCCGGTAGCCGGCGGAACTACTCGCAAATTTCGGAAAGCGGCCTGGCCCCATTTCAAAAACTGATAGCGTTCGGAATTGCGTTGAAATTCTATGGTTTCGTTCAAAGCCAGTGCGCTGGCTTTGCCAAAGTAATCTACTTGCACGGAATGATCGATCACTAAATCACAAGGGATTAACGGATTGATCTTGCTGGGATTGCCTCCCAGATCGCTCATCGCATCCCGCATTGCCGCCAGATCGACCAGCGCCGGTACGCCGGTAAAATCCTGTAACAGCACCCGGGCCGGTTTAAAGGGGATTTCCTGTCTGCTACCGTTAGGTGACCAATTCGCCAGACGCATGACGTCGTCTTGTGTAAACGCGTAGCCGTCAAAGTTACGTAACACCGATTCCAGCAATATTTTTATCGTAAACGGCAATCGGGAAACGTTTGCAGCGCCGTTTCGTTCCAGAGAGTTCAAGGAGTAATAAGATGCAGAAGCAAAGTTTAGCGTTTGTATTACACCAAACGGGTCGCGATTTAACATGGCAGCCTCCTTAAGCGGAGATACAAAAGTATCAACTTAATTTAAATCAGACTTGAAAACTGACTTCATGTTCCTTTGAACTTGCTATAAAAAAAAGGTCAAATTTACTTTACTGAATTGAAGCAATAAGATGAACAATTCATTAACTCAAACTCGCATCGAAACAGACTCTATGGGTAAGATTAACGTGCCTGTAGATAAATATTGGGGTGCGCAAACCCAGCGTTCGCTGCAACATTTTCAAATCGGCGATGAACGTTTGCCCAGGCCGATGATCCGTGCGTTGGGAATTGTCAAGTATTGCGCGGCGATAAGCAACGCTGCCCAGCATAACCTTGATCAAACTGTCGCTGACGCTATTATTGCCGCTGCACAGAATGTAATCACCGGTAATCTGGATGAACATTTTCCGCTGCTAGTCTGGCAAACCGGCTCCGGCACCCAGTCCAACATGAATGCCAACGAAGTGATTGCTAATCTGGCAAGCCGGCAATTGGGCGGTGAATTTGGCGCTAAGTCGCCAGTGCATCCCAACGATCATTGTAATTGCAGTCAATCAACTAACGACGTTTTTCCCACCGCCATGCATATCGCTACAGTTGAACAACTGCATCAACTGCTGATACCGGCGCTACAACACTTGCTGCGGGTATTGCAGGAAAAATCCGAATCCTGGGCTAAGATTATCAAGATTGGACGCACTCACATGCAAGACGCCACGCCGTTGACGCTGGGCCAGGAGTTTTCCGGCTATGCTGTTCAGTTGCAGCTTGGTCTGGAGAGGATTAACGATAGTCTGCAGCGTTTATACCCGCTGGCTCAGGGTGGTACGGCAGTCGGTACCGGCCTGAACGCCAAACAAGGATTCGGGGAGATTTTTGCCGAACAGGTAGCTAGCTACACCGGACTGCCTTTCACTTCCGCCGCCAACAAATTCGAAGCGATGGCCAGCCATGATGCGCTGGTCGAAATATCCGGAGTTTTGAGCGGCATAGCGGTGAGTCTAAATAAAATCGCCAACGACATTCGTCTGCTTGCTTCCGGTCCGCGCGCAGGGCTAGGAGAACTTATCCTGCCCGAAAACGAACCCGGATCATCAATTATGCCCGGCAAAGTTAATCCCACTCAGTGTGAGGCGATGACCATGGTTTGCGCACAAGTTATGGGCAATCACACCACCGTGACGTTTGCCGGCGCACAAGGGCATCTGGAGCTGAATGTATTTAAACCGGTGATCATTTTCAACATACTGCAGTCGATACGCCTGCTTGGTGACGCCGCCAACAGCTTTACCGATTACTGCGTCGCCGGTATTACCCCCAATACCCGGAGGATTGCCGAACTGATGGAGAATTCGCTGATGCTGGTCACGGCGCTGGCGCCGCAAATTGTGG
>CAVUMJ010000250.1:0-4537 GCA_963741375.1 uncultured Pseudomonadota bacterium | reverse complement strand
GGGATGAAGGTTGACGGCTTCCGAGAACAACAGTGGAATCAGCACCACAGCATCCAAAGCCTGGATAACGCAATAAGCGATCAACAGGTACATGAATTCATCCCCCATGCTACCCCGCCATTGCACGATAGCCACCCCTAAAACCGGAAAAGTCACCAAGGTGGCGCCAATGTAGGGAATGATGACGGAAAGCCCCATCAACACTGCCAACAACATGGCATAGTTCAGATTCAAAATATAAAACGTCAGAAAGCTCACCGCCCAAAGTATTAATATTTCCACAAATTTGCCTCTAATATAATTGGCAATTTGTAAATCCACCTCTTCCCACACCATCAAGGTTAAACTTCTTTCAGTTGGCAGGAACTGATCTACCCAGTTTAATAGGATTTTTTTATCTTTCATGAAAAAAAATACCATTAGCGGCACCAGAAAAAAATAAATGATTGCAGCCACCAAACCTGCGAAGGATTGCGCTGAATCAGAGATCAAGTTCTGACCATACTTAAGCAGTTCCTGTTGCACCGCCGAGGTAATGTCACGAATTCTGGCGTCAGAAAACAGCTCAGGATATTTTTCGGAAATTCGCATGACTGCTGTTTGAGCGCTGGTCACCATCTCCGGAATCCGTTGCACTAATTGCACCATTTGTTCGGATACAATCGGTATCAGGATAAACATGATGAAACCCAGTGCGGTTAAAAACGCAAAAAACACGGCACAAACTGCCATTAATCGTGGTATTTGCAGATTTTCAAGTTTGACTACCGGGCCTTCCAGTAAATAAGCCAGAATGATGGAGGCGAAAACCGGCATTAACAAACCGGACAGGCTATAAATCAGCAAAGTTCCCATCAATAGAATAGTCGCCAGGGAAACCACCTGGGAATTTGGCAACGCTCTCTGAAAGAAATTCCTGATAAACTGGAAATTCGAAAAGTTGGTTTCTTTAGGCATCTTTATAATTAAAATTAGTGACAAGCCTGAAACTTGCTTGCATGATTGACTAAATCCCGGTTGCCGAAACTAGGAGGCTGTCCGAGAACAAGAACCTCCCGCATGCTTAATTTGAGCAAATTTAACTACCAGCCAAAGCCAAAAGCTGAGCAGCTATTTTGTCCAAAGGCAGCACATAATGGGCTGCACCATGCTTAACTGCCTCTCCAGGCATGCCCCATACTACACTGCTGGCTTCATCTTGAACAATATTAATAGCGCCGGCGTCACGCATTTCCTTCATGGCAACCGCCCCATCCGCTCCCATGCCTGTCAGCATAATGCCGATGGCATTGCTGCCCACATTTTGGGCGATTGAACGGAACATAACTTCAACAGAAGGTTTATGCCGATTCACCGGCTCACCATCATTTAAGTGACAGACATAACGGGCGCCATCTCTAACCACCTGTAAATGCCTGTCTCCAGGAGCAATATAAATATTTCCAGGCAAAATCAATTGTCCATCTTTAGCCACACAAGCTGTCATTGCCGTAGCGTCATCAACATGCTTGGCAAATGAATCGCTAAACGCCAAGGGTAGATGCTGGGAGACCACAATAGCGGGAGTGGTATTTGGCAACCCCCTCACCAAAACCTTCAAGGCTTCGGTACCGCCTGTTGAAGACCCCAAACCGATAATTTTATCAGTGGTTTTAAAATGGCTTTTGACAGGGGCGGATCCGGCAGCACCGGCATTAATTACCGCAGCCCTGAATCCTTCCAGAGTTTGCACGTTTATGTTGGCGGCCATTTTGACTTTTGAAATGATTTCTTCGGCATAATCTTGCATATTCGAGGAGACATTAATCTTAGGTTTGGCAATGAAATCTATTGCGCCGATATCTAAAGCCGCCAAAGTGACATCCGCGCCTTTTTCAGTCAAGGTGGAAATCATCACCACCGGCATAGGCCGCAATCTCATCAGATTACGCAAAAACGTCAGACCGTCCATCCGCGGCATTTCTACATCCAACGTTAATACATCCGGATTCAAGGTTTTGATTTTTTCCCTGGCAATAATAGGATCACTAGCTGTGCCTACTACTTCTAAGTCCGGCGATTCATTAAAAATCTGCGTAAGAAGCTGTCTGATCAATGCGGAATCATCTATTATCAGCACTTTAATTTTTGACATTTAATACTCCTTAAAACAATTCAACACTACCTTCCACTTGTGTATCCTTAATGCTTGAACCGTAAAACTTCTCACGCTGCAAAATAGTATGATTATGCAAACTTTGGATTTTTTTCATTCTAACTTTACCGGTTTGCGGATAAAAATTAACTTTCCTTGGATAAATATCTCCCAAGTCTTGAGCCAAAACGGCCAGTCCTTCTGCATCTACGTAATTCAGTATAAACTGGATATTTCTATCACCTACATCACCCATGGCGGGGATTACTTTTGCTCCGCCAAATAATTTGACCTCCAGATTTTTTCTTTTACCTCCGTTTTTCAAAATGAAGTTAATCAAATTTTCCATAGCAAAATTACCGTAACGCGCTGCATTACCGAGAACTATTTCGTCATAGCTAGTCAATCTACTTTTAGTGGTTTCCGGTAGCATAAAATGATTCATGCCGCCAATCCCGGTTGCGGAGTCGCGAATACAGGCGGAAATACATGAACCCAATACAGTGGTAATCAACTCATTACGATCAGTAACATAAAACTCACCAGGCGAAATTTTGGCTGCAACAATATCATTTGTAGGATCCCAGTATCTCAATATGCCTTCACAACCTGCCATGGGCGGATAAGCATTGAGTTGTGCTTTTTTCATATTTTGGTTTTTTGATAAATTGTAGTGCCTATTTGTGTTAATCCCACATCAAACTGATATAAAGATTCGGAATGACCAATAAATAATAGGGAGTGATCTTTAAGAAAATTTACATAACGTCCAACCAGTTTCAATTTAGTCTGGTTATCAAAATAAATTAGAACATTGCGGCAAAAAATAAAATCAAACATGCCTTTCATTGGCCATTCTCCCATCAGATTTAATTGTTTGAATTGAATCAATTGCCGCAATTCCTCTTTCACCCTGACTTTATTGGCCTGATTCCCCGTACCTTTCTGAAACCAGCGTTTCATGCGATGTTGGTCAATCCCTGAAAGCCTATCCGTGGTATATACACCACTTCTAGCGGTCGCCAATACATTAGTGTCCAGGTCTGTCGCCAGGATTTTAATATCCCAGCCATCAGGGACATGTTCTTTTAATACCATCGCCAAGGAATAAGGTTCTTCTCCTGTCGAACAGCCGGCAGACCAGACTTTAATCTGCTTTTCGCCCTGGTTAATTTTCAGTAAGGCAGGTATGGTGTTTTGTATCAAAAACTCAAAATGATGATTTTCGCGGAAAAACGAGGTCAGATTAGTGGTTATGGCATTAATAAAATCGGTAAATTCTTCATCAGGATGACTTTTAAGGAATTGGCAATATTGTTTGAAACTAGTCATGCCACGAAATCTCAGACGCTTGGACAATCTTGAATAAAACATATCAAATTTGTCATCCGGCACCAGAATACCGGTATAATTGTTAGACAAGACTCTCAGCATATCGAAATCGGCCTGAGTAAATTCGAACTCGCGCATTGTTATCCTTACCCGATGAACATGTATCTTTGTTAGGTTTAAGGTGCGTGGGGAGCTAATTTCAAACTGTTTGAAATCATTCAGAAAAAACCGGCTGCAGCCTGATCCACTTCCAGCATTTCCGCAATCCCCAGCAATTGTGCGGCCTCGATAAATTTATCCGAAGGAAAATCAATCTGCACTTCCTTATCATCTTTGATTGCCGTTCTTTTCAATATCAATAGTAATTGCATAGCCGCTGTATCTATGACTGTTACCGCAGAAGCATCTATTTCTATTTTTTGACAACAAGTCAGCGCCTCCACCAACCGCTGGTGCAGTTTTGCCACATTTTGAATATTTAATACGGCATCCAGAACAATAGTTTCAACAGTATCCGATATTTCATTAGCCGCCGTCAGCTCCGGCAGCTCATCCGCATCGACAGGGTCGGACTTTTCCGGAATCAGGGTTTCCGGCAGGTCAGGCTGTTGAGAACCTGAGAATTGAATTTCAACTGCGGTTTCGTTATTTTCCAAACCGGGCTGAATTTCATCAGCTTCCTGCTGCAACCAGGCCAATGGGTCATAGCCAATCAAACTGCTTTCGTCTTTTTCCGCCACTACATCACCTTTCCTTCCAAAAAGTCTTTGGCCAATGCAGTAAAGTCCCTGGCCGAACGACAGCCGGGGCGATACTCAAAAATAGTTTTACCGAAACTGGGACATTCTGCGAGCAAAGCTGTTTCAGTAATAGTTGTCGCCAATATTTGGCCGGTAAAATATTTTTGCAAGGTCTTGAGCACGTCTTTGGAAATACGCCGCGTCACAACAAAACGTGACATGACCAAGAAAAACTTGTAGCGCTTTTTCAATACGCTTTCAAATTTTTTGACCGTGCCCATCAAATGCGACAAACCCTGCAAAGCCAAATAATCACTGGTCATCGGCACTA
>CAVUMJ010000249.1:0-13819 GCA_963741375.1 uncultured Pseudomonadota bacterium | reverse complement strand
TATCTTTATTGCAGCACCTCGACCGTTGGTCTTGCTAATATTGCTTTTGGTCTTGTTGCTGAGCATGTTGGCGGCGATTTGGGTGGCTTTTATCATAATTCGAAATATTGTTGCGCCTGTTAAAGAGCTGGTTAAAGGCACTCAGGCAGTAGCGGACGGCGATTATCAACAGCAATTGCCAGTTATGAGTCAAGATGATTTGGGTTTTTTGGTTGAGTCTTTTAATCAAATGACGCGTCGAATTGCCCGTTCCAGAGATGAAACGCGTTCTGCAGGGCTGGAAGTGGAAAATCAGCGGGCTTATCTTGAAACTATTCTGGCTAATTTAACTGCCGGAGTAATCAGCTTTGACGCCTCTTTTTACATTCGTACGGCTAATCAGGCGGCCTACCGGATTTTACATATTCCTGTCAGTCATTTTGTTGGTCAGACCTTGCGAAGTTTGGCTGAGAAGCATAAAGAACTTGCGGAAATGCTGATTAGTATTCAGGCGTTGTTGGAAAAGGCTGAGGACATTTGGGAGCAGCGTATAGTTTTTCTTGGGCCTAATGGCCGGCAGGAGTTACTTTGCAGGGGAACGCCATTGTTTTTACAAAATGGCAGCCGGATGGGAGCGGTCGTGGTTTTTGATGATGTGACCGATTTAATTCAGGCTCAAAAAAATGCGGCTTGGGGGGAAGTCGCCAGACGACTTGCTCATGAAATAAAAAACCCACTCACACCTATTCAACTTTCCGCAGAACGTTTACAGCATAAGCTGACCAAGGAATTGTCAGAAAGTTCGGTTGAATTTTTACAGCGCGGCACCAAGACAATTGTGCAACAAGTGGAAGCGATGAAGCATATGGTGGATGATTTTTCAGAATACGCCAGGCCATCTAAAAATCAGGTGGAAAAAATCAATCTGATAGAGTTAATTTTGGAAGTACAGGCTTTATATATACCTTCCGGAATTATTTTTACTTTAACATCTCCTACGGGGCATGTCATAGTAGAGGTTGATCCTGTCAGTATTCGCCAGGTTTTGCACAATTTGATCAAAAATGCTTTAGAGGCGACAGTCAAGCAATGTCAAATTGAAATTAAAATCGCAAAAGTCATGCGAAACAATGTTGAATATGTCGAACTAGGTGTATACGATAATGGGACTGGCTTAAATGCTGATCAAATTGAAACTATTTTTGAACCTTATGTGACCAGTAAAAATAAAGGCACCGGCCTGGGTTTGGCTATAGTCAAGAAAATTATAGAAGAGCATGGAGGCGCGATTTGGGTGGATACGGCATTTAATGACGGGGCTGGTTTTGTGTTTCAGTTGCCAGTTTTTGAGTTTGGGAATATTTCATGAATAAGCAAGCGCCATATATTTTGGTTGTGGATGATGAACAAGACATTCGGCAATTAGTTTCGGAAATTCTTGCAGATGAAGGCTATGAAGTGGCAATGGCTGAAAATGCTGCTGAAGCGCGGAAATTAAAAAGTCAACTTTCACCACAATTGATTTTGTTGGATATCTGGATGCCTGATAGTGACGGTATTACTTTGTTGCGTGATTGGGTGGCGGAAGACGATGCGCTCTGTCCGGTTATCATGATGTCGGGTCATGCTTCTGTTGAATCGGCAGTAGAGGCTACCAGATTAGGAGCTTATGATTTTTTGGAAAAGCCATTGTCCTTGGCAAAACTGCTGTTAATTGTTGAGAGGGCTTTGGAAACCAGTTCGTTACAGCGAGAAAATGCCGGGCTAAAACAACAATTAATGATAGGCGTTGATCCGATTGGCAAAAGTGCGGTAATTGAAAGAGTCAAGGATAAGGTAAAGCGTTTGGCACAGCACGACGCCAGGGTTTTGTTCGTTGGGGAAGCCGGTGTCGGCAAGGAATTGTTTGCCAGATATTTACATAATAACAGCTCGCGTCGTGATGGTCCTTTTGTAGATGTTTCGGTTGGTAGTATTTCACCTGAAAATTCCGCTGTAGAGTTTTTTGGGCGTGAGGATAGCGGCAGAATTTATCGGGGATTGCTGGAGCAGGCGCATCGAGGCACTTTGTTTCTTGGGGAAATCGGCGGCATGGACCCGGAAACTCAGGCTAGATTGCTCAGTGCGCTGGAATCAAGCTCTTTTTTAAGAGTAGGGGGGAGTCAAGCAGTTCGCGTCGATGTGCGTGTGGTTGCCTCTACTCGCATGGTGCTGGATGAAGAGGTGAATAATGGCAGGTTTAGACAGGATCTTTATTACCTCTTAAATGAGGTGAGTCTGGAAATACAACCTTTACGTGAGCATAGTGAAGATGTGCCTGGCTTATTAAATTATTATGTTGATCATTTTTTTGTTCAGGAGAAACTGCCGTTTAGACGTTTTTCCATGGCGGCGCAAAATTTTCTAAGAAATTATAATTGGCCGGGCAATGTTCGGGAACTGCGTAATCTGGTGCAACGTTTGATGATACTGGGCGCCGGTGATGATATTGAACTGGATGAAGTTAAAGCGGCGCTTGGTTCTATTGCAGAACAGCCCAAACTTGGTCCAAATGTGCCGGAGTTTTTCAACTTGCCTTTAAAGGAAGCCAGAGATCATTTTGAGAAATCCTATTTGGAATATCATTTTGAGAAAAATGCCGGTAGTGTAGCCAAGTTAGCTGCGGCTATCGGTATGGAACGGACGCATTTATATAGAAAATTGCATTCTTTGAAAATTAAATTGTAAAAAAGCATAAAATAATTGAAATGTTAGCTATTGGGGTTTTAAAAAAAGCTTGATGTTAGTGTTGCATTTAAGTAGAATTCCCGTTCTTAATTAAACGCATCAACCAAAAAAGAAGCAAAGATGAAAACATTTAGTGCAAAGCCCGCAGAAGTTAAGCGCGATTGGTACGTGATAGATGCAGAAGGAAAGACGTTAGGTCGCCTTGCTACTGAAATTGCACGACGTCTTCGCGGCAAACATAAACCTGAATACACACCGCATGTTGATACAGGCGATTACATCAT
This sequence comes from uncultured Pseudomonadota bacterium, assembly GCA_963741375.1. GTDB lineage: Bacteria > Pseudomonadota > Gammaproteobacteria > Methylococcales > Methylomonadaceae > Methylomonas. The sequence continues at coordinate 10,829 of CAVUMJ010000249.1, read as the reverse complement.
CGTCGTCAATGCTGAAAAAGTAGGTGTAACCGGTAATAAGGAAAAAGATAAAATTTATTACCACCATACAGGTTATGTAGGCAATATGAAATCCGTTGCATTGGGTAAGCTGAGACAAACTTTTCCTGATCGCATTATTTCAATTGCAGTTCAAGGCATGCTGCCAAAAAATCCTTTAGGCCGTGCTATGTTTAAGAAACTAAAAATTTATTCAGGCCCTGAGCATCATCATCAAGCTCAGCAACCTAAAGTTCTGGATTTTAAAGCAGGTAATTAGTCTATGGCAGTTCAATACTATGGAACAGGACGTCGCAAAAGCGCTATCGCGCGCGTATACGCCACTATTGGTTCTGGCAAGTTTATTATTAATAAATCCCCGGTAGAGCAATATTTTGGACGTAAGACTGACGAGATGATTGCAAAGCAACCGTTGGAATTGTTAGGAAAAATCACTGATTTTGATGTAAATATTTTTGTTACCGGTGGCGGCCCATCCGGTCAAGCCGGCGCCATTCGTCATGGTTTAACCAGAGCCTTGATGGAGTTCGATGAAAATTTAAGAATTCCTTTAAGAAAAGCGGGTTATGTCACTCGGGATGCTCGTGAAGTTGAACGTAAAAAAGTTGGTTTGCACAAAGCTAGAAAACGTCCTCAATACTCAAAACGTTGATTTTTGGTTTTGTTGTACAAAAAAAGGCCGCGTAAAGCGGCTTTTTTATATCCGGCTCGTCTAGCTTTATGGGTTTTGGATATTAAGAAGCTGATCCAGGGTGTTTATGGGTTGTTGCTTGAGTAAGAATTCTGTATTAGGTGTGACCAGTGCGCCATAAAAATTTGATTTAATTGGTATCTCTGTGATTTTCCAGTCTTTGGCCAGACCATACGCCTTGGGAATTTCGAAAAACCCCAAGCCTTCCGGTACCTCAATTTTACAGTCTGCCATGCCTAAGGATATGCCGTGTCCCACGGCTTTTACAAAAGCTTCCTTTTTTGTCCAAATCTGATAAAAAAGCTGCTGTTGCATAGAGTCGGATGTATTCAACCAAAAATTGAATTCATTTTCTGAAAAAATACGCTTGGCTATTTCTTTCAAATTATCTCGCAATTTGAATTGTTCGATATCAATGCCGATGTCGTCGAAATTGGCAATGGCAACTGCCAGAGTCTCATCGGAATGAGAAATATTGAAGTATAAAAGATGGTCAGTCAGAGCGGGTTTTCCGTGAGTTCCCAGTCTAAATGTTAAGGAAGTTGGATCTGCATTCAGATAGTGGCTTAGCAACGCTCTTAATATGCCGCGTACGCAGATAAATCTATTCCGTAAAGTTTGACTTTTGAAGTTTTGAGATTTTCTTTGTTCTTCCGGATTAAGAAGGCTATTGAAGTAAAACAGTTTTTCTTCATTGTTAGTTAAGTCTTCGATCCAAATGTCTAAAAATTGCATCTCGGTGATATTCCGGTAAAACATTCACTTGTATGGTTACTTGGAGAAACGTTTAGTTTATCAGGCCGATTTGAGTGAAGTAGAACTAAATTTTGGCTATTCTAAAAAGCCAATAAAGCTCAAACAGGTTAATTTTACAATTACGCAGCAAGGTGACTTGGTTTTTCCCTTGGTTTTTCTTGACGAAACAGCATAAAGACAGTAGTTTATCAATCCTTTTGTTAAAATATTCCGATAAGCATTCGGCATAGATATAAAACAAAAGCGGGTGCTATATTCAAGCGTTATTTCTTTAAGTTCAGTGTTTTTGAGGATATTAAATTGGAACTTAGTGGCGGACAAATCCTTGTCCAATGTCTAAAAGACGAAGGGGTCGAATTTGTTTTCGGCTATCCAGGCGGTGCAGTACTACATATTTACGATGCCATTTTTCATCAAGATGATTTCAAGCATATTTTGGTGCGGCATGAGCAAGGTGCAACTCATGCGGCAGATGCATATGCCAGGGCTACCGGTAAGCCTGGCGTGGTGTTGGTGACATCGGGGCCTGGTGCGACAAATGCGGTTACTGGCATAGCCACCGCGTATATGGATTCAATACCTATGGTCATTATTTCCGGGCAAGTTCCCTCTCCGGTAATAGGTAGTGACGCCTTTCAGGAAGTGGATACGGTAGGCATTACCAGGCCTTGTGTTAAACATAATTTTTTGGTGAAGGACGTTAATGATTTGGCCGAAACCATAAAAAAGGCTTTTTATCTGGCTACAACTGGCCGTCCGGGGCCGGTATTGGTTGATATCCCAAAGGATATTACCGATCCGAGTATTAAGGTGCCTTACAAGTATCCCAAAAAAATCACGATGCGGTCCTATAACCCGGTTGTGACTGGCCATAAAGGCCAGATTAAAAAAGCTGTGGATATGTTCTTTTCTGCGCAACGGCCAATCATTTATTCCGGTGGCGGGGTTATTTTAGGAAACGCGCATAAGGAATTAATCCAGCTGACACATTTGTTAGGCTTTCCGATTACCAGTACATTAATGGGTTTGGGGGCTTATCCGGCTTCAGACAAACAATTTTTGGGAATGTTGGGGATGCATGGCACTTATGAAGCTAATATGGCTATGCATGAAAGTGATGTTATTTTGGCCGTCGGCGCTAGATTTGATGATCGCGTTACCGGTAAATTGACGGAGTTCTGCCCGTTTGCCAAGATTATTCATATTGATATTGACCCTGCTTCAATTTCCAAAACGGTCAGAGTCGATGTGCCTATTGTCGGTGATGTCAAGCCAGTTTTGGAGCAAATGATAGAATTGATCAAAGAAGCCAAGCACAAGCCATCCAAATCCGCTTTGGAGGCATGGTGGGATACTATACAAAACTGGCGAAGCGTTAACTGTCTGGAATATGATCGAAATAGCAAACTGATCAAGCCTCAGTTTGTAATTGAACAGTTATATAAGATTACCAAAGGCGAAGCTTACGTCACTTCTGATGTTGGGCAGCACCAAATGTATGCGGCTCAGTATTATCATTTTGATCAGCCCAGAAGATGGATTAATTCCGGCGGCTTGGGAACTATGGGTTTCGGATTGCCGGCAGCGATCGGAGTTAAATTGGCTTTCCCTGATTCGGATGTTGCCTGTGTAACCGGTGAGGCCAGTATACAAATGTGTATTCAGGAGTTGTCGACTGCTCTGCAATATCAAACGCCGATCAAAATTATCAATCTTAATAATCGATATATGGGTATGGTTCGTCAATGGCAGGAGTTTTCTTATCAAAGCCGTTATTCGCAATCCTACATGGACACCATCCCTGATTTCGTTAAATTAGCAGAAGCTTACGGTCATGTCGGCATGTTAATCGATAAACCGGAAAATGTGGCGGATGCTTTACAAGAAGCATTTGCGCTTAAGGATAGAACTGTTTTTCTGGATTTTATTACTGACCGTACAGAAAATGTTTATCCGATGATAGAAGCCGGAAAGGGCCATCATGACATGAAACTACGTATTGCGTCTGAGGCTCTGATTGATCGGGAGTTGTCATAATGAGACATATCATTTCTATTTTAATTGAAAACGAGTCAGGAGCTTTGTCCAGGGTGGCAGGTTTGTTTTCTGCCCGTGGTTATAATATTGAATCTCTGACTGTCGCGCCGACGGAAGACCCGAGCCTGTCTCGTATGACTTTAGTAACTCGCGGCAATGATGAAATTATTGAACAGATTACCAAACAGCTCAATAAATTAATTGATGTGGTTAAATTGATTGATTTGGCGGAAACTCCGCACATTGAGCGCGAATTGATGCTGGTTAAAATCAAAACCACTAATGAAAACCGTCAAGAAGTTAAGAGCATGGTAGATATTTTTCGGGGCAAAATTATTGATGTTACTTCGTTCAGCTATGTCGTTGAAATGACCGGTCAATCCAGTAAGCTGGATGCATTCGTTCAAAGTTTTGAGGAAGGCAATATCATTGAAGTTGTGCGTTCAGGGCCAACAGGCATTTCCCGGGGCGAAAAAGGCTTACACTTATAAATTTTAACTATCCAGTAACGAGAAATACATATGCAAGTTTATTACGATAAAGACGCCGACCTTTCTGTGATCAGAAGCAAGAAAGTTGCCATTATAGGCTACGGCTCACAAGGACATGCTCATGCCAATAATCTGAGAGATTCAGGAGTTGACGTGATAGTGGGTTTGCGAGCCAGTTCAGCATCTGTTGGCAAGGCCACAGCCAGTGGACTGACAGTTAAAGATGTGCCGGAAGCGGTTGCAAGTGCGGATTTGGTCATGATTTTGACTCCGGATGAATTCCAGTCTCAGCTTTACAAAAACGAAATTGAACCCAATATCAAAAAAGGTGCGGCTTTAGCGTTTGCTCATGGTTTTTCTATTCTATTTAACCAAATCATTCCTCGCGCCGATTTGGATGTGATCATGATTGCGCCCAAGGCGCCTGGACATACTGTGCGTTCAGAGTTTGTCAAAGGTGGTGGAATTCCGGATTTAATTGCAATTCATCAAGATGCATCCGGTCAGGCCAAAGCGGTGTGTTTGTCCTATGCTTCCGCAATCGGTGGCGGCCGGTCCGGCATTATTGAAACAACTTTCCGGGATGAGACGGAAACCGATTTATTTGGTGAACAGGCTGTTTTGTGCGGGGGAGCGGTAGAATTGGTCAAAGCTGGCTTTGAAACCTTGACAGAAGCTGGTTATCCGCCTGAAATGGCATATTTTGAATGTTTGCACGAATTGAAGCTTATTGTAGATTTAATGTATGAAGGCGGTATCGCCAATATGAATTACTCCATTTCCAATAATGCAGAATATGGAGAATATGTTACTGGTCCGCGGGTCATTAACCAAGAAAGCCGCCTAGCCATGAAGCAGGCTTTGGCAAATATTCAAAAAGGTGAATACGCCAAACAATTCATTTTGGAAGGATCGACCGGTTATCCTGAAATGACTGCGAAGCGCCGCCTCAATGCTGAGCATCCTATAGAGCAGGTTGGCGCCAAACTACGAGCGATGATGCCGTGGATTAAGGCTAATCAGATTGTAGATAAAAGCAAAAACTAAAAAGCCTTTCAGACCGAAAAAAGCCCGTCTTTGACGGGCTTTTTTGTTTTAGTAGCGGCAAATTAGCGCATCTTTCCTTGTCCATGTAAAATGCTGCTCACCGAATCTTTAAAATTAGAATGATGATGCAGAATTCTTCGACACCGCGACACAGAGGCATCTACCTGCTGCCAAATTTGTTCACTACAGGAGCTATGTTTGCAGGATTTTATGCGATTACCTCAGCAATTAACGGCCGTTTTGAAGTTGCGGCAATTGCAATGTTTATCGCCATGGTTTTGGATGGATTGGATGGGCGTATTGCCAGACTGACACATACGCAAAGTGAGTTTGGCGTTCAATATGATAGTTTGTCGGATATGGTGTCATTTGGGGTGGCGCCGGCAATAGTCATGTATTTATGGATTTTGTCTACAATGGGTCAAGCGGGATTGTTTGCGGCTTTTGTCCATATGGCGGGCGGAGCTTTGCGATTGGCGAGATTTAACACTCAGGTTGATGTCGCAGATAAACGCTATTTTCAAGGTTTGCCTAGTCCGGCTGCAGCAGCAATTTTGGCGGGCGGACTGTGGTTTTGTATCGAAAATGACTACAATCCTGAAAACATTAAATATTTAGTGTCAATTACCTGTATTGCAACAGGCTTGTTGATGGTCAGTAATTTTCGTTATTCCAGTTTTAAAGAAATTGATCTTAAAAACAAGGTTCCGTTTATGGTGGCGATACTAGCTATGCTGATCGTCAGTTTTGTTATGGCCCAGCCGCAAAGAATGTTGTTTTTAATATCGGTGGCTTACGCAATTTCCGGACCGGTAGTCACCTTGGTTCAGCGCAGAAGAAAACTGCAAAGCAGGAAAAGTTAATTTATGTCTGCAAATTTGGGCCAACTCTTACTGGATGGGCTTGATGGTCATTGGCAGAAATATAGTAAGCGTTTGTCCGATTGTCGCCAAGAGATTAATGATGAAAATATTCATGATTTTAGGGTTAGTACTCGTAAATTGCTCTCATTGATCGAGTTATGTAGAGCAATAAATCATAAAAATAGATTGACTAAGTTACTGCAAATTTTTAAAAATCAGCTTAAAGGTTTAAACGAATTGCGGGATACGCAAGTGATGCTGCTTGAGGTAGATAAAACCCTTGTGAATTTTCCGGAGTTGCAGCCGTTCTATCAATTTCTTGCTGATTGTGAACAACAATTGCTTATTCAAACACGGCTGCTAATCAAATCTATAAAATTAAGCAAGCTGAACCGTAAATTAAAAAGATCAAAACGTAATTTTAAAAAATGTTTTATTTCAAAATCGGACACCAATTTGGCTGTTTTAGCAGTAATCGACTCTATGCAGGCAGTTGTGCTAAGTAGGCTAAAGGCTGTGGACCCGGAACAATTGTCCAGCATTCATCATTTACGGATTGCCGTAAAAAAATTTCGTAATGTTGTTGAGGATACGCATACCGGGCTACCAGATTATCCTGAACCACAACTTCAGGCTATGAAGGATTTTCTGATTCTGATGGGCGACATTCAAAATTCTGCAGTATTGTCCAGGGCGCTTAACAATTTCTTTGTGGCTGGTGTGCCTGTCGGAATTCAAGAGTATTTTCAAAATCGGCAACAGGAATTATTGAATTCCTTTATGTTTAGGAAGAGTGAGATATTCGGCTTTTGGCGGGGAAATCAGCTAGACGGGATTTCTGAGCCGATTGCTAAATAGTTTAATCGAAAAGATAATTTTTTTGATGCAATTCAATCAATTTTTGGAAGTGGAAATTGCATAAAACCAAGCGCGTCTATTCTCGGACAGCCTCCTGGTTTAGTGGTTATAATATTTTTATTTAACTGATCAGGTTATTAAATGTGGTGATACAGCAATATATGCAAAACTTGGGGCAGCAAGCCCGACTCGCGGCCCGCGAGATTAGCAAAGCCGATAGCGGTGTAAAAAATCGTGCGCTATTGGAAATTGCTAAAGCAATATCTGCCAATACTGAACAGTTGGCGGTTGAAAATGACAAAGATCTGGTTCTTGGTAAAGAAGCAGGTTTAGATGCTGCTTCATTGGACAGGCTGGAATTAACGCCAGGCCGTATTGCCGCCATGATTGAAGGCTTGAATCAGGTGGCGGCTTTGCCCGATCCGGTTGGCGAAATTAGCGGGTTATGTTTTAGACCCACAGGCATTCAGGTTGGACAAATGCGTGTGCCCTTGGGAGTGATAGGTATTATTTATGAATCCCGGCCTAATGTGACCATTGATGCTGCAGCTTTATGTTTAAAAGCTGGTAATGCCTGTATTCTACGTGGAGGATCTGAGTCGATACATTCCAATCAAGCCATAGCTGTTTGTATCGCTCAGGGTTTAGCTAACGCCGGATTACCCAGGCAAATTATTCAGATAGTCGAAACAGCTGATCGGAATGCAGTTGGAGAATTGATCAGGATGAAAGAATATGTGGACGTTATCATTCCCAGGGGAGGAAAAAGCTTAATAGAACGGATCAGTAAAGAAGCTACGATTCCGGTTATTAAACATCTGGATGGTATATGTCATGTATATATTGATGATGATGCAGATGTGAATAAGGCCGTGGCAATTGCGGTTAATGCCAAAACCCATCGTTATGGGGTGTGTAATGCCATGGAAACTTTATTAGTTGCGGAAAGTATCGCTAATAAAGTGTTGCCTATTTTAGCGGATTGCTACGCTGTAAAAGATTTGGAAATACGAGGCTGCGACAAAACTCGTGAATGGATTAAAAACTGTCATGCTGCGACTGAACTGGATTGGAGCACAGAATATTTAGCGCCTATTTTATCCATTAAAATAGTAACCGGGCTTGATGAGGCAATTTTTCATATTAATCAATATGGTTCAGCGCATACTGATGCAATTGTGACAGAGAACTATACCTCGGCTAGAAGGTTTTTAAGGGAAGTTGACTCAAGCTCGGTGATGGTCAATGCTTCTACGCGATTTGCCGATGGCTTTGAATATGGTTTGGGTGCGGAAATCGGTATTAGCACGGATAAATTACATGCCCGTGGACCAGTTGGTTTAAATGGACTGACATCCCTAAAATATATTGTTTTAGGTGATGGCCATATCAGGCAATAATGATTGGCATATACGGAGGCACTTTTAATCCAGTGCATTTTGGGCATTTACGTACTGCTCTGGAAGTTAAGGAGTTGTTTAATCTAAAACAAATGCGCTTGATTCCCTGTCATCTGCCTTCCCATCGCCATCAACCATGCGTTTCGGGTAATTTGCGCATGGAAATGTTGAAACTGGCAATTAGTGATAGCCCAGGGCTTCAGGTTGACAGTTGCGAATTGGATAGGCAAGGACCTTCATATATGTTGGATACCCTAAAAATTCTCAGACAAGAATTAGGTGAGCATGAAAGATTGCTATTGTTTATGGGCGCCGATGTTTTTGATGGTTTGGAGCGGTGGCATCTTTGGCAGCAATTATTTCAATACGCTCATATTGTCGTCATGACCAGGCCAGGCTATACCAGTAAGCTGCTAGCGGATTTTTTTCAACAGCGTTTAATTGGGGATAGTGCATTGTTGCAATCTCAGGCTTTTGGTTGTGTTTTTTTTCAGGCAGTTACCCAATTGGATATTTCCGCTACCAAAATCCGGCAAATTTTTGCCACCGGCGGCAATCCTCAATTTTTATTGCCGGATAAAGTAATCTCATTTATACGGGAACATCAACTTTATCAATCACAGAATTAATAAACAGGATAAAGAATGCAAAGTAGTGAATTAGTTAAATTAGTTGAAACTCAACTTGATGAAAATAAAGGGAGCCGTATTACAACACTAGATGTGAGACATAAAACCAGCATAACAGATTATATGGTGATTGTTTCAGCTACATCTACTAGGCATGCTAAATCACTTTGCGATAACGTTATCGAAAAACTTAAACTACAAGGGATTTATCCTTTGGGTGTGGAAGGACAGTTGGGATCGGAATGGATCTTGCTTGATTTGGGTGACGTGATACTACATGTTATGACCGGACAGTCGCGAGAGTACTACCAATTAGAAAAACTATGGTCAGTCTCAGGAGAGAGTGCATAAGCGGGCGAACTCTTGCTTGTGTCTTTCTGAATTCAAGAAATTACCAAATTAGCCGATGACTCTCTGAGAGTTTAGGAGGTGTTATGAAAGATACATTGCTATGGGGGTTATATGCCTTAACCATTTGTTTGTTAACAGCTTGTGCAAGTCAGGGTGGATTTGAGCAAAATAATGTTTCAGAGGAGCGGGCGGCAAAAACCATACGAGTCACTGCATACGGCAGTTTCGACAATCGGGAGACTATTTCCATCAATCAGCGATGGTCCAAGGCTCAGCAGGCAGCAAAGCTGGAAGCTTATCGTAATCTGGCAGATCAGATTTATAATGAACCCATTGGCGGCCAAGTCACTGTTGGGACGCAGGTTATGAATGACGATGTTTATCGCGTGTATTTGGATACGTATATGCGAGATGCCAAAACTGTTGACTATCGTACTCTTAACGATAGTTTGCAATTGACTATGGAGTTAAATCTGTCACCTAGATTTTTTCAATGCATGTCCGGCAGCCCTACGCAGGTAAGCCAATGTTTGCAAGATGATAAAAAACTGGCTATTACCAGGCTTGGTTATCGATCTCCAACTTCCGTTAAGGTCAATTTGGCCTGTAGTTCAAGTGATTGCAGCGATCAGATGCATGTTCAGGGATTTGCTAGGGAAAGTAATCCGGTCAATGATGTGCTATTGGGCGCCGGTATGTACGATTTGGAATGGAATGCACATACTGCCGGCAGCTTATTTTTACGCTCATTTTTGATTAATGAGTTATTCTGATGAATTTAAGGCGAATGTTTTTTTTGATTTTGCCAATTTTACTTTCCGGGTGCGGCGATAGTAAACAGCGGCTGACGCCAGCCGAAATTTCTTCCAGGCAAGTCAGTGTAGAAGGTAGCGCTTTGATTGGGCAAGGAGGGCCGGAGCAGGCCCGAAGAGAAGCCATAGATTCGGCAGTCAGTGAAGCGTCAGTTCAACTAAAAGGCAAAAATTCACATGTAGCCCTGGTCAGCGATGTAAAAGTTGTTGATGAGTGGCAGGATGATAACGCTTATCATGTGCAAATATTGGCTGTTTTATCTGATAAGCAGCAGGTTTGCGACTCGCCGTACAGAAAAAAAATTGTCGCTACTGCTTTTCCTATTATGGTTGCAGATCAGCTAAGTGGTACGGAAAGCCAGGATTTGTTAGTCGGTATTCCCAGGGAAATTAATAATCAGTTAATGGAAAGCGGAGATTTTATAGGCCGCAACAATACTAATACCGTTCTCTACTCCAGGCCTGATATCGCTCCGGATATTCTGCCGAATATGAATTACTCCGGTTCCAGTATAATAAATGTGGCTCGGCAAAAAGATGCGCAATTTGTGCTTTCAGGAGTGATACGCGATTTTAAAATCGAGTCAGGGGAGTACTTGCGTGGTTCCGGCGTGTTTGCAGAAATCAAGGCTGCCTTTCGCGATATTGTTGCGCGCCGAAGTATAGGTATTGATGTTTTTGTGCATGATGGCTTTACCGGAGCGCTTTTGTTTCAGCACCGGTATACTGACTCAATATTGGGTGATGTGTCTTTGCCTGCAGGGTATACAGTAGGTAGTGAACGCTTTAGCTCCACTCCTGCCGGACATAAGATTGACGGGATCATTCGTCAAGCCAGCGAAGATATTCGGCGATTATTAGTTTGTTTTCCTTTTG
>CAVUMJ010000248.1:0-8543 GCA_963741375.1 uncultured Pseudomonadota bacterium | reverse complement strand
GCGGAAACCCTATTTGTTCGGTGAGTATTTTATAGCCGCGGCTGCAAATTTCGACTTTCCTTTGCATGGTATCGGCCTGCCCAAGCTCATCAAAAGCCATCACTATTACCGCCGCCCCATAGCGACGGACTAATTTGGCTTGTTTAATGAAGTTTTCTTCGCCTTCCTTAATGGAAATGGAATTCACAATGCCTTTGCCCTGAATGCATTTTAAGCCTGCCTCCAGTACTTCCCATTTCGAGGAATCCAACATCACCGGAACTTTGGCAATATCCGGCTCCGCCGCCACCAAATTCAGAAAACGGACCATGGCCATTTTAGAATCCAGCATACCTTCATCCATGTTGATATCTATGATTTGCGCACCGTTTTCAACCTGTTGTTTGGCGACTTCAAGCGCTGCTTCATAATTTTCTTCAACTATGAATTTTTTAAAAACTGCCGAACCGGTCACATTAGTCCTTTCACCCACATTCACAAATAATGAATCAGGTCCTATAGAAACAGGCTCCAAACCGGATAAATGACATTTTTTTGGCAGATTTGGAATTTTTCTAGGTGAGTTTTTGCTAACAGCCGCAACCATTGCTTTAATAGTTTCGGGAGAGGTGCCACAACAACCGCCAATAATATTGATATAACCCAAAGCCGCCCAATCAGCTACTTCCTCAGCCATTTGCTCAGGGGTTTCATCATATTCGCCAAATTCATTTGGCAAGCCGGCATTTGGATGAGCCGAAACATAGGTATCAGCTATGGAGGACAATTCTTCAATATATTGCCGCAATTCTTTAGCGCCTAGAGCACAATTAAAACCTACTGATATAGGATCAACATGTTTCAAGGACGTCCAAAACGCCCCCACAGTCTGACCTGACAACGTTCTTCCGGAAGCATCCGTAATGGTGCCGGAAATCATCACAGGCAATTTATAACCTATCTTGTCGAATATTTGTTCTACCGCAAAGATTGCCGCTTTAGCATTAAGAGTATCGAATACCGTTTCAATAAGAATTATATCCGATCCGCCATCTACCAGACCCTGAGTCGCTTCACTGTATGCAATCACTAAATCATCGAAATTGATATTTCTGAATCCGGGATCATTCACATCCGGCGACATCGATGAAGTACGGTTGGTCGGCCCCAAAACTCCGGCGACAAAACGTGGCTTTTCCGGACTTGACTCCTTCAGCTCCGCTATGGCCTGTTTAGCAAGCTGAGCAGAAACCAGATTGATTTCATAGGCCAAATCTTGCATATGATAATCGGCCATTGCGATTCGAGTAGCATTAAAGGTATTTGTTTCAATAATATCCGAACCTGCTTCCAAATAGGCTTGATGTATTGCTTTAATAATTTCAGGCTGGGTCAAGGACAGTAAGTCATTATTCCCTTTAAGATCTGAAGACCATTTAGCAAATCTTTCTCCACGATAATCCTTTTCCTCTAGTTTATAGCCCTGTATCATGGTGCCCATAGCGCCATCCAGGAACAAAATTCTGTGGGATAATAACTGTTTCAAATGTTGGTTGCTGTTCATCTGCCTGAAAATCAAGAATTAGGAAATTTATGACGAAACCCAGTCTACTACAAGTTGTAAAAAGCGTTCTTTCTGCAGCAATTGGCGTACAAAGCGACAAAAACCGTGAAATGGATTTCAAACATGGTTCGTTGCCCATTTATATAATTGCCGGACTAATTTTGACGGGAATATTTGTATTTACCGTAGCAAAAATTGCAACATTAGTTTCCGGGCAATGAGGCAAGTTGCTGCAAAAACGCGGATGTCTCAGGCTTTTGCAGCAAAATAAATTAATTGCTGGTCGTTTTAAAACTATCTTTTATACTGACAAACAAATCTTTTATTCCACTAAAAAGATTTGCAGGTGTCAAACTCTCTTTCAATATAAACTGAGTACGGACAACTGCAACTGCTAAAAATCCTGCGAAAATTGGCAGTAATTCACACAAAAAAGGCATAATCAAACCACCAGGACCTTCCTGAGTTTTACGATCACGCGCATCGGTCAGGCTTGGATCATATTCTCCACCTATATCTTTACCACCCAAGGCATCTATCATCTCAATACAAAGTATTTCAACCAGAAACTCAACGGCAAAAAACAGAGCTGCACATCCGACAACCCACCACAGCAGATTACCAATTTTACCTTTGATGAGAGTTTGGTATATCCAAACAGTTGTTAATATCATTGCTATGCCACCAATCATAAATTCCCCTCCAAATGTTCTTGTTATTGTCAAATCTTAAACAGAGTATCCATACTACTAATATTCGGTTAAGATGGCAATTTGATCTGATATCTAAATATAAAATCGATCAATCTCTTGACTTTAAAGGCAGCTAAAGTAACATATGGGCTTCGGTAGCCAAAGAAATGGCAGATTTTTATAACAACTAAAGATAGGTAGGGCACTCATGGGAGCGATCTTAGATTTGACAGAACTGCTGAAAGAACCAGCAGGCATGATTGGAGCAGTTGTGATTATAGCGGTTGGATATTTCTTCGTAAAATGGGTGTTTAAAGAGCCTAAAGACGAAGAGTAAGCTCTTCTCAACATTGCTTTCTCAGAAAGCGGAAAGGCCTCTGTCCTTTCCGCTTTTCTTTTGCTCAAAAATAATCGAGCAAGGTTACAAATACCTTATACTCTGTACCTTTTTAAACCGCTAAAAAAATGTACAGATTCTTCTATTCCAAAATAAGTTCTAACTATTACAAGAAAGCCCCTGCTACCGGTATTGGTCTGTTCAGAATGCTTTTTGGTCTGATTACCTTTCAAGAAATCCTGTTTCTGATCTTCTTTAACCACTTGATCTTCGACCCCATCCCTTTCATGGATGTGGAATTTCCAATGATAGTTTTTTTTCTGTGGTTCTGGGCTTTGATCGCTTTTGCTCTGGTTCTGGGCTATCGTTGCCAGACTGCCTGCCTTGCAAACTATATTTTTTGGCTGATTTTTGTCAATTTCACGCCCATGCAACGAGATTTTGACGGCGGGTTTGATCTTTTCATGATAGGCGCTAATTTTTTTCTGATATTTATGCCTACTGACAAGGCATTTGCACTGGATATTCTCAGAAAAAAACTAGAGACCCCTTTTTTGCATTATTCGCATTTTAAGAAAGCCGAAGTATCGGCGCTATGCTATAACCTACCAGTAGCAATCTGCTTGGGTTTTTTGTACTTTGACTCGGCAATTCATAAAATGTTTGCAGAACACTGGCGGAACGGACTTGGCGCCTGGCTGCCATCGTCTATTCCCTATTATATGTCTGCTCTGGATATGTCATGGTTATTGAACATCGAATTATTTCAAAAATTCTTCGGATACCTCATTATCGTTTTTCAGTTTAGTTTTTTATTTTTCTTTTATCGGCGTAATCTCCGGCCCATTTACTTTTTGATTGGCATTGCTCTGCATCTAGGCATCACTATTTCCTTCAATATTTATCCATTCGGATTAGGAATGCTGATTTTTTATGCTTTGGTCATGCCATTTGCGTGGTATAGACATATTGGTAATTTTCTTGGCAGACATCAATCAAGTCTGACGGTATTTTATGATCAGCAATGTCCTTTGTGTTGCCGCACAGTCTTGATATTTAATCATTTTGATATATTACGAACTGTAGATTTCAAAAGCGCCCAGCAATTTGCTCAAGATTACCCTCAATTAGCCCATCTGACTGAAAAACAGTTATTAGCGGATTTATATGCTATAGACAATCAGGGACAAATTTTTGCAGGCGTCAGCACTTATACACAAATTCTGATTAGCATGCGTTATCCGGCGCTGATTGGTGGCTTATTAAAACTGCCGGTCATTTCCGGCTTTGCTAATCAAAAATACCGGAAAATTGCTGACAATCGGGCCAGAATATCTTGCGACGCCAGTTGCCAAACCGAAATCAATCCCACTAATGATAAAACTCTTTACGAGCTAATTTTTGAACCTGAGCATAGCTTGCCGGCAAAAAAAATTGTTCATAGAATCACTAAAATAGTCTTAATCCTGATTATATTCCAACTAAATAGCAGCATACATTATGGCTTGCTGTATCGATTTCATGTCAACACGCGGCAATCACCACTAAGCAGCGCTTTGACAGACATGAGCAATACTTTACTGATGTTCTCCAACACATTTTTTGGCATCACACCGCACGCTCTTTATCTGCACGACCATTTTGCCGGTTACAATCGTTTGCTGGCTATTACTTATCTTGATGCTGATGGTAAAGAGCAATGGCTGCCTTTTGTGAATGAACAGGGTAGATTATTGGCGCCCAATTGGGGACGAGTGCACTCTATGTGGGCTAATGTTGCCGTTACACCCAAGATTGACGAATTCCGCCTCAAAAAATTCATCATGAAAGTCACGGCATTTTGGGGTAAGAAAACTAATCTCGATTTAGAAAATACCCAATTCATCATTAAAATGAAAAAAATCAGAACTCCTTTCATCTGGGAACAAGATTTACGCAACAAAAATTTATCGGGAGAATGGTCTGCAATCGGTTCTGCACAATGGTCCGGCAAAGAAATTAAAATCAATTTACCAAAAGATATTGATATTTTATGACGAAAGGTATTGCAAGCTGCATTTCCACATGATATAAAACTTATGTGCTTTATGAATTGCACATTTACAACTAAAAAAAAATTTATTCGGAGGATAAAATGAAAAAAGTATTTTCTGTGTTGGCTATTCTGTTAATGATTACCAGCCTGAGTGCATGCATGGATAACCCAGATGGTGGCAACAAAAAACCTACCAACTATGGTAGTGGTGCTGGACAACAAAAAGGCTAATACCTTTAGGTAGAACCAGATTTAGTGTTGAAATGTAAGGCTCGCTTAAGTGAGCCTTATATTTTCAAGACATTAGCCAGCTGGCTTTTATTACTACGTAAGCATTTTGGAAATGCCTTTTTTGGTTTCTTATAGCTACAAGTCAGTTTTGTTTATACGTTGTTGCTAAATTAGTTGATTTATTTAACTAGCAAATAGCTTGGGATTATGCTGTTTATTTGTTTTTTTCCAGTTCTATTTGACTCATTGCTTGATTAATCCAAGTCTCCACTTCCAAATTTATATCTTTGGATTTTTTATGCCTGGAGTCGATTAACGGCCCGATTTTGACATGGATAACACCAGGATATTTCAAAAAGCTATTTCTTGGCCAGAACTCACCGGCATTATGCGCTAACGGCAAAACCGGAAAACAGCTTTTACTGGCAAGCATGGCGCCACCAGCATTAAATTTTTTAGTATCGCAAGGCGCGACCCTGGTTCCCTCAGGAAACACCAGCACAAATAAGCCTTCCTGCAAACGTTCATTTCCTTGCTCAATTAACATCTGCAAGGCTTCTTTCTGGTTTTTTCTATCTATGGCTATCGGTTTCAATGTGCCCAAAGCCCAGCCACCAAAAGGAATCTTCAACAACGACTTCTTTAAGACCGCAGTCTGCGGCGAAATAATTTGCCGTAAAGCCAGGGTTTCCCACGCCGATTGATGCTTACTAAGTATAATTGCCGCGCCATTTTGCGGGATATTTTCCTTACCCTCAACCTTATAACTTAAGCCGCAACACAGCTTCAACATAAATAACAGACAATCTATCCAGACATCTGCTATCTTGTAACGCACTGAAAATGGCAAATAAGCGCAAAGCAAAATCAACAGACCGGCAATTGGAGTTGATAACAAAATATAGATAAAAAACAATGTCGAGCCTAGATAGACTCTAAAATCAGCTTGTTGAGATGATGAATGTAACAGCGTCATAGAGATTTTCAAAAATAGGTATGTTTATTTGCGGATTATTGGCTAGCGTTATCCGGCCTTTTCCGGTTTTAACCAGTATTGGTCTGGCTGACACAGCCATACTGGCTTCAATGTCTCGCAAGGAATCGCCGATCGAATAAGTATTTTCAAGTTCGACATTTTTCTCCCGGGCAAATGTTTTGAAAAGTCCGGGTTTTGGTTTACGGCAAAGACACTGGGACTCCGGCCCATGCGGACAAAAATAAATCCCTTCCAATTCACCGCCTGCTTCCAAGGTTAATTGCCGCATTTTGGCATGAATGGCTTCCAAGGCGGCCAAATCGAACAAGCCTCTGGAGATACCCGACTGATTAGTGATAACCACCACCTTAAAACCACGGCGATTAAGTCGCGCTATGGCTTCCAAACTACCGGGAATGGGCGTCCATTCCTCTGGCGATTTAATAAATGCGTCAGAATCAACATTGATCACACCATCCCGGTCAAGGATGACATATTGAGAGATCACGATTGCAATTTGGAAATATCTGCAATTTTCATAAACTGCCCCGATAACATGGACAATAAAGCTAAGCGGCTATTGCGAAGCGCAGTATCCTCGGTATTAACCATGACATGATCAAAAAAAGCATCCACGCCATCCCTAAGTTGGGCCAGACGATTTAATGCCAAAGGATAGTTTTGCTCAGCCAACAAAGGCAAAATATCGGCAAATGAAGCTTGAGCTGCTTCGTAAAGACTTTTTTCCTGTAATTCGACTAATTGGCCAATGGCCTCAGGAATTTTCTGTTCGGACTTTTTCAAAATATTCATGATCCGTTTATTGGCGGCAGCCAAACTTTCCGCTTCCGGTAATTGCCTGAAGTTTTTGACTGCGTTAAGCCGCATCATAAAATCTAAAGGCTTAGTTGGATTAACAGCCAACACCGCCTCAAATTCATCAGAAAGATAATTTTGATCAAGGCAGTAGCCTTTCAGCCTGTCAAAAATAAAATCGATCAGCCTTTGACGGGTTTCGGTTTTATTAAAAACATGGGTAAACTGAGCCAAAGCCGCATCCAGCAAGTCGGCAATATCCAGCGGAATTTTATTTTCGATCAATATCCGCAAAATCCCCAAAGTTGCTCGCCTTAATGCATAAGGGTCCTTGTCGCCGGTCGGTATCAATCCTGCACTAAAAATACCGCAAAGCGTGTCGACTTTTTCAGCCAAAGCCAGAATTTGACCGATCTGACTGCTTGGGGTAGCGCCGCCGGATTGCTTTGGAAAATATTGCTCTTCCAAAGCAAGGGCTACTTCTGCCGGTTCGTTATCGGCCAAAGCGTAATATCGACCCATAATGCCTTGTAAATTGGCAAACTCGCCAACCATATTGGTCAACAAATCCGTTTTAGCCAGCATTGCCGCACGTTTTGCCAATGCCGCATCCGCCTGTAATTGTTCGGCGATGTATGCAGCCAGATCGCCAACTCTATGAGTTTTATCAGCCAAAGTACCTAAATCTTTTTGGAAAACAATACTATTTAAACTCTCCACTCGATCAGCTAAAGTTTGCTTCCTGTCCTGTTTCCAGAAAAACTCCGCATCCGCCAAACGCGGCAAAACCAC
The DNA here is from genome assembly GCA_963741375.1 of uncultured Pseudomonadota bacterium. Taxonomy (GTDB): domain Bacteria; phylum Pseudomonadota; class Gammaproteobacteria; order Methylococcales; family Methylomonadaceae; genus Methylomonas. The sequence continues at coordinate 1,121 of CAVUMJ010000248.1, read as the reverse complement.
CCGTTCATTACCATGCTGTATTGAAACTGGATGTATACTTTCGATGTTGCTGAAAGTAATAAAATGCGGTAGCAAACCACCTTGTGAATTTTTAACCGGAAAATATTTCTGGTTGGACTGCATAGTTGTAATCAACACTTCCATAGGCAATTGCAGATAGCGCGAATCAAAATTGCCCACTACAGGCACAGGCCATTCGTTCAGCGCCGCCACTTCTTCAAGCAGCTCTTCTTCTATATGGGCTGCGCCCCCCAGTTTGACGGCCGCCTGATTTGCCGCATCGCGTATTACGGTCATACGCTGCTCAAAATCCGCTATGACTTTGCCTTGTTGCAATAAGGTTTCCGCATATTCCAGCGGGTTAGCAATATTAATAGGTTGCGGCGCATGAAAACGATGGCCGTAACTGGCGTTACCGGTTTTAACGCCTAATATTTCGGTTTCCAGAATCCGATCGCCAAATAGCAGTACAGCCCAATGCACTGGTCTGGCAAATTCGTGATTGTAATTGCCCCAACGCATTCTTTTGGCAATCGGCAAATTGCTCAGGCTACGGCGCAACATGTCAGGAATCAATTCCGCAGTGGTTTGGCCTTTGACTGCCTGTTTAAACACCAGCCATTCCCCTTTGTCGGTAACCAGACGCTCCAATTGCTCAAAACTGGCTCCGCAACTAGCCGCAAAACCAATTGCGGCTTTACTGGGCGCGCCATCAGCAGCAAAAGCCGCCTGCACAGCCGGCCCGCGTTTTTCCACGACTTTATCAGCTTGAAAGCAGGCAACATCCTCAATAATCACCGCCAACCGGCGCGGCGTGGCAAATGCGCGGCCATGTTTAAAGCTTAAATCAGCTTCTTGCAATTCAGCCAAGATATTATTCAGCAGGGACTGGCTTAGGTTTTTAAGCGAATTTGGCGGTAGCTCTTCACAGCCTAATTCAAATAATAAATGATTTGTCTGTGTCATGTTTACTCTCCCTGTTTGGCTAGTATAGGAAACCCTAGCGCTTCCCGGCGTTGGTAATAAGCTTCCGCTACAGACTTGGCCATGTTGCGCACTCTTAATATATATCTTTGCCGTTCGGTCACTGAAATAGCGTGTCTGGCGTCAAGAAGATTAAA
>CAVUMJ010000247.1:0-5274 GCA_963741375.1 uncultured Pseudomonadota bacterium | reverse complement strand
AATGCCGCCGAACGTTTGGATTACCTGGCGCATCATGATCCATTGACCGACTTGCCGAATCGTTTGTTGCTGTTTGCACGTCTGGAGCACTGCATAAAGTTATCCAGTCGAGAACATAAATCCGCCGCCTTGCTGATATTGGACTTGGACCGATTCAAGGATGTTAACGATAGCTTTGGTCATTTGTCCGGCGATGAGTTATTACAAAAGGTGGCTGTACGGTTAACCGGTCGACTGCGTGGCGTTGATACTGTGGCTCGCTTGGGGGGTGATGAATTCGCTGTGTTGCTGGAAGACCTGTCTCATCCCCAGGATGCTGCAAATGTGGCATCCGAGATTATTGAAGCACTCAGTGACTCCTGGCGCTTGTCCAAAGGTGTAGAAGTGCGCATCGGTGTTAGTATCGGCATTAGTTTGTATCCTGATCATGGACAAAGCTCCGAAGAATTGCTGCAACACGCCGATGCCGCCCTTTATCGGGCTAAAGATGAAGGGCGAGGCAATTTCAAATATTTTTCAGAAGAGTTGACCCAAGTTGCCATACGCCGCATTAATCTGGAATCGCTTTTGCGCCGAGCGATAACCAATAAAGAATTGCAGGTTTTTTACCAACCCCAAATCGATATTCGTTCCGGCGCTATCATTGGAGCGGAAGCTTTGTTGCGTTGGTTTCATCCTCATGAAGGCCTGATACCGCCCAGTCAATTTATTCCGGTAGCTGAAACCATCGGCTTGATTGGGGAAATTGGCGAATGGGTGTTATTGGAAACCTGCCGCCAAGGGCAGAAGTGGATTGAGGCAGGCTTTCCGCAACTTACACTGGCTGTTAATTTGTCTCTGCATCAACTCCGGCATGGCGATATCGCGGCCAGTGTGACAGCCATACTCGCCGAAACCGGTTTCCCCGCAGAGCGTCTGGAATTGGAGTTAACCGAAAGTGGCTTGATGGAAAGAGAATCCGAAGCCATGTTAATACTGGATCGTTTGCGTACCCTGGGCGTTCGTCTGGCAATTGATGATTTTGGAACGGGTTACTCTTCGTTGGCTTATCTGAAACGCTTTCCGCTGGATATCCTTAAAATCGATAAATCGTTTATCGACGACATACCGCGACAGGAAGACGATAAAGAAATTGCCGCCGCCATCATCGGCATGGCGCATACCCTGCGATTGAAAGTGTTGGCCGAAGGCGTGGAAACCGAAGAACAGCTTGATTTTCTCAAAGAGCAAGGTTGCAATTTTTACCAGGGGTATTATAAAAGTCCTGCGGTAACAGCCGATGAATTTGCTGTATTCTTTAATGAAAATATTATTCCATTAATTCCCGAAAGCGATTTATGACTACGAGCACTGAAAGCTTGCGTCTATAGCCCTAACGGGACGTTCATTTGCTTAATTTTTAGCTTAGCCACCGTCGCTTATTGGCCGATTTCGACTAAAACCACTTTGAAAATCTTGGGGCTGCTTTGACCGATCATACACTGTTTCATGAAGCCATTACTGGCGGCTTTTTTTGATGATAATACGCACAGTGTTTATAGACATTTTAAACAACATAGCTCAGAACGAACACTTTTGGGGGTTCTTCCACAGGACCCCTAATAAACCAAACACCCTGCCGGTACCTGCTGCCAAGCCTAATACTTCTCCGTGATAAATCGTGTCGGAACCATAGATGTCAACTTTGATTTCAACGGCTTGACAGGGTTGAACAAAAGCTAACTCATTTTCCAGCACTGACTAATTAATGACGCATCTGCTTCAATAACGCCATCCAGACTGCTCAATCCGGCCTTATAGCGTATATCGGACAATTTTGATTCTGCGTTAGCAGTTTGCAAGGCTTGCTCTTGTATAGTGATGTTTCCTAAGCTTTGCCGCCATTCGATCAAGCTATCAGCGACTTGTTGTACGGCTGTCAGCAATGTTTCATTGTATGCGGATACTGCAACTACATAGTCAGCTTGTTGACTTTTAAGCACTGCTTCCAGCCTTCCGCCTTCAAAGTTTTCAAATTTTGTAGAGTGGAATTTTCTTTTAAACTAAGACCATAGTTTTTTAAGCCGCCTTAAGTAACGGTCGTAGCATAGAGCCTTAAGACGCTTTAGTCTTTTCTTTCTATCGCTGACAGGAGTATAGCCAATCCCATTTTTGATACGCTCAAATTCGATGGTGTTGCTAATATTGACTAATAAATTCCATGCCTCTTCCACCAAGGACATGTTGGACATTTTCATGATTTAGGAACCTCAGGTATGCTGAGTATTAAATCAAAACTTCAATTATGGAAGATTATTTGGATTTCAAATAAAATTTTTGCGGATATGTGCAGCATGAAAAATTTTGTCATATCAGCTCAAGTTGAAGAACCGGATTGCTTGTACCCGATTTACCGGATTAGCTAGGATTCAGTATAACTGCTTTAGCAGAAATAGTATATTTACTTGAAAAATAGACCAAAGCAAACAATTGGAGCTTACCTTTGCGGAGGGAGGTCAGGCGAGAAATTTTGGATTTCTCGCCATCAATTAGACTGATTTCTTATTGGAATCAGTTCCAATCAAAAAATCCTAGATAATAGAAACTTCTTCAGCTTGCGGGCCTTTAGGGCCTCTGCCAAGTTTGAATTGGACGTGCTGTCCTTCTTCCAGGGTTTTATAGCCGCTATTGGGATTCAGAATATTTCTGAAATGCACGAAAACGTCAGGGCCTTGTTTTTGCTGAATAAAGCCAAAGCCTTTGTCGGAGTTAAACCATTTTACGGTACCAGTTACAATTGTAGACATAATGAGTCCTAAATATTAATTTTTAAAAAGCCTTAGAAAATAAGGCGGGTAAAGCTGGCAAATGCGGGAATACTTAATGAAATACAGAACGAAGAACTTAATAAAGAGGCAACGCAGTGGCAAACAAAGGTAAAGCGTATTTTCTAGCTGGTAGCTATTATGATCTTTTTAATGGTTTAATGCAATAAATTAAAAAAATCCAATTCCGAGAGCGAAGCAATCAAAGCCCTTCACCCAAACGTGTCGCAACAAGGACACTTCCAGTCAGAATAAGATGGTGGTGTAGGATGGGATTTATTGCCAAGTTTTTTGCTTCCTCCAAAATCATGAAAATTACGGCAGACTTTGTTAAAAGCATCCTGCGGAGATGTGGCGTAACTATACTTGAATTTAGGGTATTTACCGACATGCTGCTTCAAACGCACGTTAAGATCCGCTTCTGCCCGCCCGACGAACTTCACAACAAATTTTCTGGAACTTTGATTGATGACGCCTAAAGCGTAATTGCCTTCGGAAGTTTTAAAAACAAATTCATCAATATTGGCGTTGCTTAAATCGTAAGGGCCTAGCATATCAAGCGAAACCATATTATCTCCTGCATAAAGGCGAAATTTTGAACATCAGCAGATATCCTGATTTAAATCATTTTACCCTCTTCCCGGTCTGACGTGACAAATATTTAAAAAAATCCGGTTAAACTATTGTTCTCAAAACATTAAAAATAAATTAATTTTAGAAAAAATCGGAACTTAATGGCATTATTAACATCTTTCCATTAGGATACTAAACTAGAGGTTTAAATCATGGTCGAATTTAATGCTTTTATCACATCACCGCATTGCAAAAATTTTCAAGTTCCGGCTAAAATTCAATTCACCCTATCCTTTCCGCTTCTGCATCCGGTTTAGTTCATGGCTCAACTCACAGTCATGTCTCAACGTGCCGATATCTGCGACATTTCGTATAGATAAGGAGAAACAATGCAAAACGATAACTCACGACATTATGCAAGTCGATCTTCTTTGACACGGCGCAAAGATGACAGGCGTAGTGAAGAAAGGCGCACCATTAACTATCCTTTCGGTTCAAAAGAATGGTTGGAAAATATTAGTAATCATTATCTAGTGTGGCCAAAATATGATCGTCGTGATGGGAGCAGACGTGAGCATGAAAGACGCAGTGCTGACCGCCGGCAGCGCCAGCTTCTCAAACAACACCGTGTTGACCAGGATTATTTACAGTCCGTGCTTACCAGGGAAGAAAGAATCATGATTCAAGATCTTATTTCTCATTAGGGTTTAATTTATTTGAAAAGGCTTTTGCCCCTTACTGCCAAATCGAATATTTTTGTTGCCTAACAAATCCTATTATAACAATTTTGCACTACCTGTACTTCTGAATAATTCCGGATTTTGATTAACCGCAAGCCATGAAAATCATTTGATAACTATCTGAATAGAAAAGCAATCAACCGGTTTCACAGAACTGCTCATCATGCAGAATAATATATTGACTAATCAATAATTTGAGAGCAGAATTAAATCGTTTTTCTGCTTTTAAAGCAGTTAAGGCATTTTTAGTTCAATGATAATATTTTAACTTGATTTTTGCTCTTCTGAATTAAAAAACATCCACTTTCTACTCTCTCCAACCAAAGCTGCATTTATCTGTGAGAGTTTATGAGCAAATCTAATAGTACTGCGCAATCTCGGCCCATGATAGTTGGCATCGGCGCTTCTGCAGGCGGTCTTGAAGCAATTGAAGCCTTTCTTTCCCATGTCCCGCTCCCATGCGGACTGGCTTTTATCGTAGTCCAGCACCTTGATCCCACCCATAAAGGCATTTTGCCGGAGTTGCTTCAACGTACGACCACAATGAAAGTCACACAAATACGCAGCCGCATGAAAGTTAAGGCAGATTGTGTATACGTGATTCCTCCCAATAAAGATTTATCGATACTGCACGGCGTTTTGTATCTGCTTGATCCGGTTAAAACACAGGGTTTACGCCTGCCGATTGATTTTTTTTTGCGCTCGCTGGCAGATGATCAGCGCGAACGCGCTATCGGCGTTATACTATCCGGGATGGGCAATGATGGTACGCTGGGTTTAGGCGCCATCAAGAAAAATGCCGGTATTGCGGTGGCGCAGGAACCAAATTCCGCCAAATTCGACTCAATGCCGCGTAGCGTTATTGACAGCGGCATAATAGACATTATTGGTCAAGCCCAAGAACTGCCACAACGAATTGTTGATTATATCAATCACATTCCATCTTCGCTGACTATGAGTTATACAAATTCTGAATCGTTGCTTCCGCTCAAAACCAAAAGCGCATTAGAACAGATTGTCATTTTGTTACGTGATCGTTCCGGCAACGATTTCTCGCTTTATAAAAACAACACCATTTTACGTCGTATCGAACGCCGCATGGGATTGCATAAAGTTATTGAGATTAATGAATACATCCACTATCTGCAAGAAAACCC
>CAVUMJ010000246.1:0-4177 GCA_963741375.1 uncultured Pseudomonadota bacterium | reverse complement strand
CAGCAACAATTTCATCGGGAAGTTGCCATAAATCCACAAACTTTTGATTATACAGTTCCCAGGTATCATTTAAATTAACCACTAAAACGGCGTCAAACGAAGAGTCCAGCGTAGCATTCAGTAAAGAAATGCTTTTTTTCATCTCGGCTTCCGCCTGATGACGGCCGGTTACATCCTGGCCTATGGCCAGAACGCTGATGATTCGTTGGGCAGCATTGAACTCCGGAAACATCCGGTAATTAACGTAAAGCGTCTGTCCTGCTTCATTGCGCCAATGATACAGAAAATCGGCGGTTTCCCCGGTTGCGGCGACCCGCTTAATATTCTCCTGAAAAAGCAAACTGGATGGTGAAGCGCCAAAACTGTGAATCGGCGCCATTCCAATTACGGAGTGCAATTCTAAACCATAAGTTTTAAGCAATGCCGGATTGGCATACAGACAGCAACAACCCCTGCCATATCTGGCAATCATATCCGGAGTGTTTTCCACCAAAGTCCGAAATGCATTTTCTCTAACGGCTAAATCTTCCCGCGACCTGATAATCTCCGCTTCCATACGCCGGCGTTCAGACTGCTGTTGATCGTTAATCAGTCCGCTTACCATCGCTTGGGTCAGATCGTGTTCGCAGATTAACCCCGCCAAGCGCTGATATTTATCCACAACCACTAAATGACGCAGTTTGTGTTGCAGCATTTTTTCAGCGGCGACATTAACGGAATCATCTTGTGAAATGGTTTGAACCGGATGCGACATAATCTGACTCACCAATAAGCGGCTCGGATCTGCTTGATTGGCATAAATACGCACAAGATCGCGTTCAGTAATAATGCCTATCGGGCACTGCGCTTCAACAACCACCAGACAGGTTTCCTGACTGGTGCTGAGCAAGCTCAAAGAATCCTGTAACAAGGAGTCGGCTAAGACAGTTAGAACCAATTGATTCATCACAGAAGCGACCTGCAACCGTCCCGCCAATAGTGAAAGATTAAGATGCAGGCGAAAATCCGTTTCACTAACCACGCCGACTAATTGATTTTCCTGATTAACGATGACCAAATGCCTGACGCTTTCCCGCATGCAAATTTGATAAGCTTCAATGCAAGTGATGTGCTCAGGCACCGAAACCACTTTCCCGGACATGACATGCTCAAGGGAATTGCCGGCAGGATAGCCGTCATGCAAAGCCAGTATCACGCTGCGCTCTGTCACTATCCCTGCCGGATGCCCGGCAGGATCGACGATCACAATGGATGAAATCCGATTGTCGGCCATCAATTTTGCGGCCTGAGCGACACTGCCGCCAAGAGGTAAGCTCACCACGTTCCGGCTGGCAATATCAATCAAAAGTGTTTCTTGTTCAATATTGGCCGGTTTTGCTGTGAGATCGGAAGTGGTTGTTTGCATACTAGTCTTTAGCTGCAACAATCATAAAGTTTGGAATTCTCGATGTCATAATGTTTTATTTCAAATAATCTTTAACATTCCATGAATAATTCGAGAATTAAACATTAATTATATTTATCGGTCACTTACTCTTAAATTAACCTAAAATAATTAATCCCGTTGCTATTATAATTTAAATCCTCAAAAGAATTTGATAACTACTCGACATTTTTAATGTATAAACAGCCCCGCAAATTCATTTATCAATCGAATCGCAACGTAGGCTGGATTGAGCAGCGTCGCAGTTTGGCTCCCCTCTCTTCAGGTTTTAAAACTACGCCAGCTTAGTAGCGTTGCGGCCGGTTGACTTGACTTCGTATAAAGCCAGATCCGCCATTTTGATCAATTCGCTCCAGCCGGTTTCAGCGCCAACGGACCCTGCCACGCCAATGCTGGCAGTAACTGGCCGGGTTAAAGCCATGTCCTTGGGTTGATGAGTTTGTATATTGACGCGAATACGTTCAGCCAGCATTTTAGCGGTGTTGCCATCGGTATTGGTGGCGATAATCAAAAACTCTTCGCCGCCGAAACGACAAGCGATATCAGTGGCGCGGACGGATGCTTTCATTATTTTTGCAGCATGGACCAACACCGCGTCACCTCCATCATGGCCTAAGGTATCGTTAACCGATTTAAAATGATCCAGATCCAGCATCAATACGCTAAGCGGCCGGTGATAGCGTTGCGCTGCATCCCATTCCTGCTCAAGACGAGCCAAGGCATAACGGCGATTAGGCAAACCCGTTAAGATATCGGTATTGGCCATGATGCCCAGACGGCGGTTGACTAACGCCAACTCGGCGTTGAAACGCTGAATGTCTTGTTTTTCTTTTTCCAGCTCCTGCTGTAACGTGGCAATACGCTGTCCCGCCCGAATACGCGCCAGTAATATTTTCAGGTTGACAGGTTTGGTGACATAATCGTCAATACCGGCGTCGAAAGCCTCTACCAACTCGTCTTCGGTTTCTGCGGCAGTCAGCATGATCATATAGAGTTTTTTACCGATATCGGAACTTCGCAAAGTTTTGCAAAGCTCCAGTCCATCCATCGGTTTCATCCGCCAATCAGTAATCACCAATTGCGGTTTATTTTCATATACGTGTTTGAGTGCGGCTTCGCCATCGCGGCAAACTGCGATGCGATGTCCTGCAGCGGCCAATTGTTTTGATAGCCGCGCCAATATCATGGCGTCATCATCCACCAATAAAATATCCAAGCCGGGCAGCGTAACCGTTTGCTCCTCTTCGATGGCTTGAAATGCCAGGCGCACATCGGTTTTAATGTCAATCAGCTTGCCCCACAAATGCCATTGCTGACTAACGCCAAGTAGAAATTGGCATAACTCCTCACCTTCAAGATGGTGTAAAGCGGCCTCCTGTTGCAAGCCCGGCAATAAAGCTGCACGGTACCGATCATCTGCAACACAATGTTTGGCCACCTGCCGTGTAAAAGCCAACTGACTGGCAAAGCGCGCAGTTCGGCTCACGTCGCCGCCCGGCGGTTCGTAACTCAGTTTCAGCGCGTCCAAAAATAAACCCGGCAACCCCCAGTCCTGCAATAACATCAGAGTCAGTTGCTGATGATCGACCGCAAAACGTTCAAGCTCAAGCTTTAGCAGGTCATCGCCCCGGCTGGAACGCAAACATTCGCCAAAATAATCCGGCCATGCGGTAGCCAAAGCCAGCAGGCCGATTTCCGACAACAATCCCAGACTAAATGCTTCTTCCGAGGCAACTGTGCGCTCACGGCTGGTGATGGCGGCAATTGCCACCGCCATGGCTAACGCTTGCGACCAATACGCGCCATAATCGAAGTCAACGCAGCGGCCTTTACTATTATTGCTGACTAAGGACAAGCTAAGCGCAAAATTCCGCACCGCCTGCATGCCCATCATCCGTACGGCTTCAGTCACATCGGCAATTGGCCGGCGGGCGCCGAAAGCAGCAGAGTTGGCAAAGCTTAAAATACGAGAGGTTAAGGCCGGATCACTCTTGGCGGTGTTTGCTAATTGTTGCACGGTAGTATTGTCTTTCTTCAACAGCTGCATAATGGTGTAAGCCGTTCCGGATGGCGAAGGCAAACGCTCGGCTGCTTTTAATTGGCTGAAGTTGAATTCGATACTCATGTCGATGTTCCTTGCTTTTGCTGTAAAGCACTGACCAAACCGCCAATAGCATCGGCCACTTTTTTTGTCATTTGCGGAAAATCCGCCGCTTCACCGTTGCGCGCGCTGTGTTCCAGATTTGCCGCATCGCGGCTTAACTTTTCTGCGCAAAAATGCCCGGCCATGCCTTTAATGGCGTGAGCGGCATCGGCTATGGCGTCCGGATCATTGCCAGCCGATGCATTTGTCAGGTCAAACAGTCTGGCTGGTATATCCTCAAGAAACAAGGTAATCATATCACTCAGCAGTTCGCTATCGTCATCCAGGCGCTTCAAGGCTGCAGCCTCATCCCAAACCGCAAGCAAACCGGCGTCTATTATGCCTTTTGCGGCATCCTGTTTAGTATCGGAAGAATTAGTCCCGCCCAACCAGCGCTCTAATATTTTTGCAAGTTCCGGTCTGGAAATGGGTTTGCTCATGAAGTCATCCATACCTGCCGACAGGCATTTTTCCCGCTCGTCATTGGAAGCGTGGGCGGTTAAGGCGACAACAGGAATTCGAACGCTATTTTGGGTTAATTCCAGGCCGCGCAGGATACGTATCGCCTGTAGCCGTCCATGACCGGCATT
>CAVUMJ010000245.1:0-20072 GCA_963741375.1 uncultured Pseudomonadota bacterium | reverse complement strand
ATTTTTCACCTGCTGAATCATGCCTTTTTCAAGGCGTTGCTATTTCTTGCCGCAGGCGTGGTCATCGAGTGCTTTCATCATGAGCACAATATTTTTAAAATGGGCGGATTGCGTAAGATCATGCCTATCGCCTTCTGGAGTTTTTTGATCGGCTGCACGGCATTGAGCGGACTGCCGTTTAGTTCGGGATATGAAAGCAAACACCGGATTCTGCTGGCGGCTTTTCAGGCCTCCCCCTATCTTTGGGCCGCCGGCTGCGTAGGAGCATTGATCACCGGAATATACAGTTTTCGTATGGTGTTCCTGATCTTTTTCGGTGAATTGGGTCCAGTTGCCGAAAAGCCGCCCGGCTGGCGAATGCGCCTGCCGCTGATCATGCTTAGCGCCCTGGCCTTATTTGGAGGCATGCTGCAAATCCCCCTGGATTCGGTATTTCCGGCTTTAGTTGCACAGCAGGCTTCCCGAAGTTTCAACTCCGTCGCTGTGATTACCGCCATAGCACCTTTTATCGGCTTATTGATTGCCAGTCAGTTCTATCTTACCGGTAGCCTGTCCGTGCAGAATTTCGCCAATAACGGCTGGATTAAACCCATACGTAATTTCTGGTTTAGCGGCTGGGGCATGGATAAATTTTATGACTACTTAGTGGTGCGGCCGTTCAAAACTTTCTGCAAACTGAATCGTAACGATGTGGTGGACGGCTTAAACACCGCGATAGTCCTGCTGTGTTTTAGCGGCCACTTATTAGGCAGCACATTGCAAACCGGACGCATCCGCTGGTACGCCGCATCCATGATGCTAGGCGTGGTAACGATTATCGCCATTGGATGGTCAACATGATCTTGCTTGCGCTGATATGGGTGCTGTTTCTAGGCGCTGCGGCGGCAGGGATTTCAGAGCGTTGGAGTCCGGATATGCCGCGCCGGATAGCGGTGATAACCCTTATTGTTGAATCGTTATTGACGATAGCGCAATGTGCAACGGCTGGTGAACTGACTAACCGCATAAAGTCAGACTGGTTTGCTCAGTTGCTTCAACCGTGGATTCCACGCTTTGGCATAAGCTTGCATTTGGCAATGGACGGCCTGAGTCTGCTGTTGATCGTATTAACGGTTTTGCTGGGATTTATGGCGGTAAGCTGTTCCTGGACTGAAATCAAACATAGACAGGGTTTTTATTTCTTTAATTTATTGGCGTGTCTGGCGGGCATAGTAGGCATCTTTTTGGCGGTTGACCTGTTTCTATTTTTTTTCTTTTGGGAATTGATGATTATTCCGATGTATTTCCTGATCAGTATCTGGGGACATGAAAACCGCACTCATGCGGCAATTAAATTCATGATTTTCACCCAAACCGGCAGCCTGTTTCTCTTGCTGTCCATCGTCGCGCTGGTGTTGGCGCACCATGACAACGGCAGCGTGCTTAGTTTCGATTATTTTGAATTGCTCAATACCAATATTGAGCCGAATCTTGAATTTTGGTTGATGCTGGGTTTTTTCATCGCCTTTATCGTCAAACTGCCGGCAGTTCCCCTGCATACCTGGCTAGCTGACGCCCATACCCAGGCCCCCACCGGAGGCAGCGTCATCCTGGCGGGAGCCATGCTCAAAACCGGAGCTTACGGCCTGCTTCGCTTTGTCATGCCTTTGTTTCCGAATGCCGCACATCAATTTGCCCCGCTAGCCATGCTGCTGGGCACGATAAGCGTTATTTACGCCGCCACCCTGGCTTTCGGCCAATCCGATCTGAAACGGTTGATCGCTTATACCAGTATCAGCCATATGGGCTTTATCCTGCTTGGGGTTTTTTCCTGGAATATCATTGCCCAACAAGGTGCTGTAGTGACCATGCTGGCTCATGGCGTCAGCGCCGCCGCCTTGTTTATGATAGCCGGAGCTTTGCAAGAACGGCTGCATACCCGGGAAATGCGGCAAATGGGCGGGCTGTGGGCGGTATTGCCGCGGCTGTCGGCTTTTTCATTGTTCTTTGCGCTGGCCTCGTTAGGCCTACCGGGTCTGGGAAACTTTATCGGTGAATTTCTGGTGTTGCAGGGGGCGTTTAGCGTCAATCCGTTATTGACGTCGGTGACAGCCCTGGCCCTGATTCTGGCGCCGGTATATGCGCTGAACTTGCTGCAAAAAGTCTTTTACGGTCAACAGTCTCAAAACTTCATAGTGACCGATTTTAATAGCCGGGAAATGGCATCGTTCGCTATTCTGGTACTGGCCAGCGCCTGGCTTGGATTAATTCCTCAAAACGTATTAAATACAGCGTTTCCGGCCTTGAAGCAGGGCATGCAATATCTTCCGGTAATGGCGCAGCAATGAATGTCGATCAATTACTTGGCATAGCGCCGATCATTACCATTACCGGCTTCGTCGTATTGACGATGCTCAGCATCGCTATTCGCCGTAATTTCGTACTGACCTGCCTGCTTGCCGTCTGTGGAATCATCATCGCATTGTTGGCTATCTGCGTTGCTGACTGGAAAACGCCTATCCAGGCTACTTCATTGATCCGGGTAGATGTCTATGCGCGGTTTTATATGGCTTTATTACTGCTAGCCGGTCTTGCCGTAATGGGGCTTAGTTACGACTACTTTAAAGTCCGGGAAGGACAATACCAGGAACTCCCCTTGTTGCTGCTAACCGCTCTGCTAGGTGGTTCGGTACTAGTCTGCAGCAGCCATTTCGCCAGTTTTTTGATGGGACTTGAAATACTCAGCATCTCGTTATTTACCTTGATCGGTTATCCGCCCAATCAATTGCGCGCGCTGGAAGCCGCCATCAAATATCTGGTTTTATCCGGGGTGTCTTCCGCCTTCCTCTTAATGGGCATGGCTTTGATTTATGCGCAATGCGGTGAATTATATTTCAGCGCCATCGGACATTACTTGGCGAATCAGCCGGAAATAAACGCCGTCATTCTCGGCGGCGCTTTGCTGATTGTCTCCGGGCTGGGTTTCAAGCTTTCACTGATACCGTTCCACTTATGGACCCCGGACGTCTATGAAGGCGCGCCTGCGCCAATTACGGCTTTTATCGCCACGGTTTCAAAAGGAGCGGTTTTTGTCCTGCTGCTTAGATATTTGGTTAGCACCGGCAGTTACAGTTATACCCCCTTACTGTCTGTGATCAGCGTCATTGCCGGCATATCGATAATAACCGGTAATCTGCTGGCTTTGCTGCAAAATAATGTAAAGCGCTTGCTGGCCTATTCATCCATCGCCCACATGGGTTATTTACAGGTAATATTAATTGCCGGAGCCGGCATGTCCTCCAACTTAGCGATAGAAGCGGCTAGCTTTTATCTGCTGGGCTATTTTATTGCCACCATTGGCGCCTTCGGCGTGGTTTCCGTTCTGTCAACACCGCAATCGGAAGCCGATGATTTGGCTATTTTTCGCGGCTTATTTTGGCGGCAACCATATCTGGCCGCAGCTTTTACCTTGATGTTGCTGTCTTTGGCGGGTATTCCGCTAACAGTTGGATTTATAGGTAAATTTTATCTATTTGTCAGCGCCGCCAATAGCCGGTTATGGGCTTTGCTGTTCACGGTGATTATCGGCAGCGGCATTGGTATTTTTTACTATTTGAGAATCATCGTCGCCATGTCGTTGAACTTGGAAACCGCAGCTAATGATCCCGGCAGATCATTTAAAAACCGGGTTTCCATGGTCACACTTACGGTTTTAACAGTGTTGCTGGTCGGCTTGGGTATCTTTCCGAGTTTTTTGATTAATCTGATACAGACCCTATCAAAAATTTCATAAACGTATTATTTTTTGTATTTAAATACGTCTAGTTATGCGTAATCAACGCTCTCATGACATCAACCCGGCTAATTATCCCAACCATTTCGCCTTCCCGAAATACCGGGAAACTTCTAGTCGCCAACTCCTGAAATTTAATGGCTGCATCCACAATACTCGATTCAGCATCAATAGTGGGCGGGTTCTTAGTCATATTTTCACCAACCTTGCCATCCCTGCTTTGATTATAAGCTGACTCTACAACACCTTTGACCCCATCTTTCTCAGAAAAAAGGCCAATCAAATCACCCTGTTCATTAAGAACCGGCATACTGGTGATTTTATGATCCAACAATATTTTAATAGCCTGAGTAATTTCGGTATCAGGCGTTACAGTGATAACGTTTGTTGACATGAAATCGGATAATGCAATTTTAGATAACATAGTGACACCTCTTTATATTTATATTTTTGCAGAGAAATACACACCGAACTGTAAAAAAGCAGACTGGGCTGATCGCCAGAATTTTAGTTTACTCTAAAATTCGGCGACGGTATTTAAATTTTTTATTAGGCTGGTTTTGATGATAAAAGTTTCGGCTTTATTTTTTTCAGCATCAAAAAATACATTCCCGCTCAATAAAATTGCAATTATTTTACTGATGAACTTATCATAAGGTTTTAAGTCTAATTTTTGAATTGTTTACCTGGAGAGCAGTGATGCAAAAAGACATCACCAGTTTTTGGGATGGGCAGCAACACTTCTCAAATAAACAGATTCATCTTCACGCCACTATCAAACTTAATAAGCACTCCGGATTTTTCCCGGTTTGGCTGTTGGCGCTGCTGTGCCTATCTAGTTGTATGGTCGGGCCTGACTATGTTCGCCCGCCTGCGGATGCGAAATCCCAATGGTTAGATGCGGCTGACCCGCAACTAAACACAACTTCCGATATTGATCGGGAATGGTGGAAATCATTCAACGACCCAATCCTGAATCAGTTAATTGATCGTGCTTATCACGAAAATCTCAATCTCCAGGTCATGGGAGTGCGCGTGCTCGAGGCCAGAGGTCAATTAGGCATAGCAGCCGGTAACTTCTATCCTCAAAGTCAACAAATCACAGGCTCGTTGACCAAAATCAATCTCAGCGAACGCTCTTACCAAGCGGCTTACTCCAATATATTTAATTACGCGCAAGCACAGTTAGGGTTAACCGCTAGTTGGGAAATCGATTTTTGGGGCAAATTTCGCCGCGCTATCGAAGCCGCTGACAGCGGAGTCCAAGCTGCGATATCGGATTACGACAACGCATTAGTCAGTCTTACTGCCGATGTCGCTCATGCCTACACCACCATTCGAACCTTGGAAAAACGCTTAAATATTGCCAGACAGAATGTTGATACGCAGAAAGAAAATCTGCATATTGCGGAAGTTCGTTATAATGGCGGCACGACCTCGGAGCGGGACGTGGAACAAGCCAGAACTGTTTTGGCAGACACACAGGCTTCCATCCCTACTCTGGAAATCGGCTTACGCCAGCAGCAAAATGCACTGAGCGTGCTGTTGGGCATGCCCCCTAAACCAATAAGTGAATTATTTGCTGGCACGGCAAATATCCCTTCTCCTTCTCCGCAAGTCATAGTAGGCATTCCTGCTGAACTTCTAAGACGCCGCCCTGACATCCGTCGTGCCGAGCAGCAGGCAGTCATGCAATCCGCCAGCATCGGTGTCACTCAAGCCAGTCTTTATCCAGCGATTTCACTGACTGGTAATTTTGGCGTCCTCTCAACTGATGTCGGCTCATTTTCTCTGGGTGATGTTTTTCTTTGGAAAAGCCGCGTCGCAAATTTTGGACCGGCCTTACAGTGGAACATCTTCAACTATGGACAAATCACCAATCAGGTGCGAGTACAGGATGCCCGCCTGCAAGCGCTATTAATCACTTATCAAAATGCCGTGCTCACTGCGCAAAGAGAGGTGGAAGACAATCTGGTGGCGTTTCTCCGCTCTCAGGATAGAGCCAAATCTTTGGGAGAAAGCACCGCGGCGGCTCAGCGCTCCCTTAATCTTGCCACCATACAATACCGGGAAGGCATCACCGATTTCACTACGGTTCTCACCGCCCAACAGGCGCTGCTGACCGAACAGGATAATCTGGCCACTACATTGGGCGATATCTCCAATAACTTGGTCGGTGTTTATCGAGCAGTAGGCGGAGGCTGGCAAATACGTGAAGGCAAGGATCTGGTCCCGGATTCGATCAAGCAACAAATGGCCAATCGTACCGATTGGGGTGAGCTATTAGAAGCTGCCCCGCAACTCTCGCCGGACGCCAAGAAACCGGTCACTGTCTCTTGGCCGCAATGGTAAGGCAGGAGTCTATGATGAGGCTCAGCTTAACAGGGTGGCTCTATATAGCAATGGTTTTTGGGTTGGGATGCGAAGAAAAAAACACCTATGTGCCTCCACCGCCGCCTCAAGTCACTGTAAGCCAGCCCCTTCAGCAACAAGTCAGCGAATATCTGGAATTTACCGGCAACACTCAGGCTTTCAATACCGTTCAGCTGGTTGCGCGGGTGCAAGGTTACCTGACAAAAGTGTTCTTTCATGATGGTGACCGTGTCAATAAAGGGCAGCCGCTATTTTTGATTCAACAGGATACTTATCAAGCCCGGCTAAAGCAGGCGGAGGCTCAAGTACTTCAGCAACAGGCCAGTCTTAGTCATGCTCAAACGGAATTGGATAGATTCTCAAACTTAGCGCGGGAACATGCAGCCGCCCAAACGGATGTCGACAATTGGCGGTTCCAGCGTGATAACGCCCAAGCCGCAGTCACTGCAGCCATGGCTAACCGCGACTTGGCTAAACTGGATTTAGATTACACTCTGGTTTTGGCGCCTTTTAACGGCCGTATTGACCGCAGGCTAAAAGATCCAGGCAATCTGGTGGGCGCCGGTGAATTCACTTTGTTAGCGCAAATTAACCAGATCGCACCCATCTACGTCTACTTCACCATCAACGAATCAGACTTGCTGCGGGTAATCAAACAAACCCACATTGAACCTGAGCAGGCGGAAACCATGAAGTTGCCGGCCAATCTGGGACTTTCCCGGGAAACCGGCTTTCCTCATGCCGGATATCTGGATTTTACAGCGATTTCGGTAACACCAACCACAGGTACTTTGTTATTACGCGCCATTTATCCGAATACCGACGGCGCAATTTTGCCAGGCTTATTCGCACGGGTGCGGGTGCTTGTAGCCGACTCGGAAAAAAAGGCGCTTCTGGTTCCCGAAATCGCTATTGGTTATGATCAGATAGGGTCATACCTACTGGTAGTAAACGACAAAAACGTCGTAGAGCGCCGGCCAGTCAAGCTAGGCATTGCCGTGGATGATCGCCGCGTGGTGATAGAAGGCATCGGCGAACAGGACTGGGTAATTGTCAGTGGTTTGCTGCGAGCCATTCCGGGAAACACCGTGGCCGTACAACGTAAAAGTTTACCAAAAACCGATCGCCAGCCGGATAATACATTCCCTAAAAAGCCGGAGATATCGCCACCATGATTTCCCAATATTTTGTGGAAAGGCCTATCTTCGCCAACGTTATCGCTATCATCACAGTCATTCTGGGCTTGGTGTGTTTTGAGAATTTGCCCGTAGCACAGTATCCGCCAATTGTGCCGCCAACCATTCAGGTGACCACCCTTTACCCTGGCGCCAGCGCCGAAGTAGTTGCCAATACGGTTGGCATCCCCATCGAGCAGGCTATTAACGGCGTGGAAAACGCTATATATATGTCATCAACCAGCGCCAGCGACGGGACTTACACGCTGACCATCACCTTCAATGTCGGAACTAATCTCAATACGTCTTTATCGCTGGTGCAGAATATGGTCAACAGCGCACTGCCGCAACTTCCTGCTGCGGTTCAACCGCAGGGTGTCCTGGTAAAAAAGGTTTCCACTGATATTCTGCTGGTGGTGGGACTGTATTCGGAAGATAACCGTTATGATGAAACCTTTCTTTCAAACTATGCCGTGATTAACTTACTGAACCCCTTAGCCAGATTACCCGGCGTAGGTCAAATTATAGTGCGGGGGGCCGGACCATACAGCATGCGAGTATGGTTAAATCCGGAAAAACTTCACTATTTCGGCATAACCACACAAGATGTCATTAATGCCATCCAGAGTCAAAATCTGCAAGTGGCTGCGGGATTTCTTGGCGGGCCACCTGCACCGTCCGATCAGACTTTTCAATTCACCATCAACGCAACGGGCCGTTTAGCCGATGTAGAGCAGTTCGAAAACATCATCGTCAAAAACGCCAGAGCCGAGACATCACAAATCGTGCGCATTCGAGATATCGCCCGCGTCGAACTCAACCGCCAGAGTTATAGCAACTTCTCCGAATCCACCGGTCATCCGGCGACGCTGATGCCGGTGTTTACCTTGCCCGATGCCAATGCGATTAATGTAGCGGATGCAGTGCGAAAGGCTATGGCATCCATGAGCAAGGAGTTCCCTCCCGGCCTAAGCTACGAAATTCATTATGACACCACCAAGTTTGTGCGTAGCGCAATACACGATGTGTATATTACACTTTTCGAGGCCGGTATTCTGGTGCTAATCGTCATCGTGATTTTTTTACAGAGCTGGCGGTCGACGCTGGTTCCGGCAACGACAGTTCCCGTTACATTGATTGGCGCCTTTGCAGCCATGTCCATGCTTGGATTCGGCATCAATCTGTTAACCCTTTTTGCGCTGATTCTGGTGGTTGGCATTGTGGTGGACGATGCCATTGTCATTGTGGAAAACGCTTCGTTTCATATTGAACAAGGGCTGGCTCCCAAGGAGGCAACCCTCAAAGCGATGGAGGAAATCACCGGACCCATAATAGGTATTACGCTGGTATTGACATCGGTATTTTTACCTGCCGCCTTTCTACCGGGGATTACCGGACAATTGTTTCGTCAGTTTGCTTTAGTGATAGCCTCCACAGCCATCATCAGCGCAATCAATGCGTTAACCCTCAAGCCTGCCCAGTGCGCAATCTGGTTGCGCCCTATTCAAGAAAAAAAAACCAATTGGTTTTTCCGAGGCTTTAATAAGGTTTACGGATGGTTTGAAAATACTTATATGCGGCTAGTGACCTGGATGGTGCAGCGCGCCGGAATCATGATGCTTGTATACATTTTTGTGATTGTCCTCAGCGCCTGGCGGTTCGTCTATTATCCTACCGGATTTCTGCCTAACGAAGATCAGGGATACGCCATCATCGTCACCAAACTTCCAAATGCCTCCTCGCAACCTCGCGTGGTCGCAGCAGCCAAAACACTGGATGAAGTTTTGAAAAAAACTCAGGGGCTTGAAGCCTGGGTGACCATAGGCGGATTGTCTATATTGGACAACGCCAACGTCTCCAACTTTTTTACCACTTTTATCGTTTATGACGATTGGAACAAACGGGGAGCGGATTTAAGTCAGGATAAAATTATCGCTAACCTGCGCCGTGATCTGGCAACTAATGAAGAATCAGCATCTTTTGTACTGATACCACCACCTATCCGGGGATTGGGTCAGGGCGGCGGTTTTCAGATGATGGTGGAAGACCGGCAAAGCCTTGGTCTTGCCGAGTTGCAAAAAACCGTTGACGAAGTCATCCGCGCCGGTAATTCTCAGTCCGGCCTGCGAAATTTGACTTCGACTTTCAGCGCTCGTAGTCCACAGCTTTTTCTGGATATCGACAGAACTAAAGTCGAGTCTTTGAATATTCCGGTCAGTAATGTGTTTTCCACGCTGCAAACCTATCTGGGTTCTTCCTTTGTTAATCTGTTTAACAAGTTTAATCAGGTTTTTCAAGTCAATGTTCAGGCCGATGCGCCTTTTCGTTTACAACCGGAGGACATTGAGAAACTATATGTCCGCAACGCCCAAGGTGAAATGGTGCCGCTAGGCGCGTTGCTGGAAATTAAGCAAAGATTGGGTTCTGAACTGGTGACACGCTACAATCTTTATCCGACTGCGCAAATATACGGCTCAGCTGCTGCAGGATTCAGTTCCGGACAAGCCTTAAATCTTATGGAACAGATATCCGCGAATATCCTGCCCAAGGGAATCCAATTCGATTGGACAGCAACATCGTTTCAGGAAAAACAGGTTGGCAGACAAGCTTACTTTATCTACGCTCTTTCGATTACCTTGGTTTTCATGGTGCTGGCGGCTTTGTATGAAAGCTGGACTAGTCCTTTAGCGGTAGTTCTGGTCGTTCCCATGGCTTTGGTCGGGGTACTGTTGGCGCTAATGGCGCGGGGATTTGATAATAACCTTTATACACAGGTGGGTTTGATCTTAATGATCGGACTAGCTAGTAAAAACGCCATTTTGATCGTCGAATTTGCCCGTCAGCTACAATCCGCCGGAATGTCGGCGACAGAGGCAGCGATTGAGGCGACCCGCCGCCGACTCAGACCCATCATCATGACCTCATTCGCATTTATTCTGGGTATCATGCCGCTGCTCGGAGCTTCCGGAGCAGGAGCCGCCAGCCAACAGGCCATCGGTACTGTGGTTTTTGGCGGCATGTTGTCATCCACACTGTTGGCTATACCGTTTGTATCGGTGCTTTACGTCATAACACAACGATGGGCCGCCTGGAAGCCCTTCCGTAACAAAGCCTTGAAATAAAAAGTTTACCGCCGGCTATCCGGTATAACAGCCGGGTAAAGCTGTCTATCCCTGCGCTTATCAATGATACGGAATGCCAATAAAATTAAAATCAGTATTAAATAAAGAAAAGGTTGAATCTGATTACCTTTCAGTTGCCAGAAATAATGCATAATTGCGGCGATTGAGGCTAGATAAATTAAGCGATGCAGCTTTTTCCAATATTTACCCATGCCTTTTTTTGCGGATTTATGTGTGGTGATGGCCAATAAAAAAATGATGGCGTAAGTTAAAACCCCAAACCAGATGTAGGAACTTTGCATGATATCCACGCCTATAATCCGCCATTGCAGAGCATGGTCAACCAGAATGTACGCCAATACATGTAAAGTAGCATAAAAAAAAGTATATAAGCCGAATAATCTCCGATAATCCGACATGCCGCGCCACTTAGTGACAATTTGGATAGGCGTGATCGCCATAGTGATGCATAAAAACCGTAATGTCCAATCGCCTAGGCGAATTTCCACGGCCTGAATAGGATTAGCGCCTAAATTATCGAAACCAATATTGACCAACAACCAAAATAAGGGCATTAAACTGGCGACAAAACACCAGTCTAGTAAATTGATTTTGCCGGGAGAATTAATGTTCATATGAAGTGTCTCAAGTCCATATCGGCATACATGGATGCGACTTGCTCGCCATAGCCGTTGAATAACTCGGTTTTCCGCCGCCGGGTAAAAAAGCTTGAGCCCAGCTGCCTTTCGCTGATCTGGCTCCAGCGCGGATGCGGAACCGAGGGATTGACGTTCGCATAAAATCCGTATTCGTTGGGGGCGTATTTATTCCAGCTAGTAATCGGCGGTTTTTTTAGTAATTCAATTTTAACTATGGCCTTAATACTCTTAAAACCATACTTCCAGGGCACAACCAAACGCAATGGTGCGCCGTTTTGTTTCGGCAGAATGTCGCCGTACATGCCAACGGCTAATATCGTTAGAGGATGAGTAGCTTCGTCAATCCGCAAGCCTTCGATATAAGGCCAATCCAGCATAATTTTATTGCGTTGGAAAGGCATGTTTTCAGGTTGCATAATAGACGTGAATTTAACAAATTTTGCGCTGGACAAAGGTTTAACCAGATTCAATAACTTTAGCAGCGGAAAACCGACCCAAGGCACCACCATAGACCAGCCCTCCACGCAGCGAAAGCGGTAAACATGCTCTTCTAGGTTTTGGCTATTTAAAATATCCTCTAAATTAAAAGTCGCGGCTTTTTCAACTTCGCCGGTAATTTCGACCTGCCAAGGATTAATTCTAAGAGTCTGCGCCAAAATTGCAGGTTCTTCCTTATCAAAACTGAATTCGTAATAATTGGTATAGTTTTTAACCAGTTCTATAGGTGTAGTTGGTAGGGGATTGGCAAGATTTGCGGCTTTTGGCAAATGTTTCCATTTCTGTTGATTATTGACAAGCGGTCCGGCGATACCGGAGCCTGCCACTACTGAAGCCAGGACGGCTTTGATGATTTTCCGGCGTTGCGCAAAAATAAGCGGGTCGGTTATTTCGCTGGCGGGAATGTGTTTTTTTGTTTTAATAATCATCGCCAACCCCTGACCGATAACGCGATTAATAATCATACGTCAGAACGCCTCAAACCATTTACTTTCCCCGGCAACCCTGCTGGCGAAACCTTTGTCAAACACCCCCAATTCCCAAGACCTCTGAAATGGCGCATACTAAAGGCGAAAACTTTTGAAACAATTAAATACTAAAATCAGATTTTTTGTCGCGCTCCTTCGGCTATTTTTTGCCTTTTGGTATCCAGCTTAATAATTCTCTAATTTTTCGTTCGGTGATAAACGCCAGTGAAAAAAGCTGTATAAAGTTTTCAGCTTCTATCAGTTCCAGCCCAATGGCTTCCGGCGCCAACTCCTTCCGAGTGCCGAAGATTCTATCCCAAACAGACAAAACAATTCCGTAATTACTATCATGCTCTATTCGCAATATCGAATGATGCGGTCTGTGCAAGGATGGGGTAATGAATACTTTTGAAATGAGCTGTTCTTTGGGAATAGCGATATTGGCATGATGAAAAAAAATAAAGAACAATTCAACTATTTCAATGGAGAGCACCAAGTAGGCATCAATGCCTAAGACTACAACCAATATGCATTTATAGATCAGTTCCAGCAGTAAATCAGCGACATGAAATCTAAACCCGGTGGAAACATTGACGCTTTTATCACTATGATGGATTTTATGGAATCGCCACAAAAAATCATTGTGGTGGCTGGCATAATGCCAAGCATAAATGGCTAAATCATAAAAACCAAAAGCCAGTAACCATTTAAGCGGGCCGGATTCCAAACCGCTTAACAAGCCTAAATTTGAAAATTGTTGCGCGATCGCAAATAAAGAGGAGGCTCTTAACAAGGCCAGAATGAGATTATTAATCAAAAATGCGCTGGTATTGGTCAGGATCGATTCTTTATAGACTTTATTTGTATAATTGAGGCAGGGCTTGATTCTTTCCACAATCAGCAGAGACACAAAAGCAATAATGGCGATAATAAAAAGCTCTTCATTGAAAAGAATATTGCCATGATGATTGATCATTTGCTGGTTATTCATCAAATTCACCGTGAACAAATTAAATGCTTTATTCGGAATTCAGTAAATCTATTAATTGTTCTGTTTCATGACAGGCATTAACATGATTGGTAATATCGTACTGTATGCCAAGAAAATATATTATGCGTTGCTTGCTATCGAACAATGGCATTATCTTCAGGTGGTTATAAAATAATGCGCCGTTTTTTTTATAGTTTCGGATGGTCAGCTCTATAGTTTGATTTTTTTTTAGCGCCTGGGCAATTTTATAACACGCCTCTTGTTCCCGATCTTCCCCTTGAAGAAATCGGCAGTTAAACCCTATGATTTCTTCCTGACTGTAACCTGTTAAACGTTCAAAGGCTTTATTGGCATAGACGATAGGCATATCCTCCAAATCCGGATCGGCCAGGGTTACGCCATTGATACATTCGTCCAGAATCATAGACAGTACCTGCGGAATAATCCCGGCGTCTTTTTTAAAAATAAAGGGCATATATCAGCTCCGTATCACACTGAAATATCATTGTTAACGAGCATGTCAGCAGGAATGGCTCAACCGCATTAATGACATGCTTGCGTCAGTAAGTCTTTAATTGTTACCACCGTATTTTCAACACCATCTTCTATGGCAACCCGTATTAACTTAACAAACGGCCGCATAACTATCTCTACTTCCAATAATTCAAACTTAAAAGTCAACCTGGATAAATCACTGTGCGCTTCCGGCTCCACTACATAAGTATGCTTGTACGGCTCGGTTAAACCTTGAAAAATTAACGTCAAATCATCAGGTTTGTATTCGGTTATCTCAAAAATGGATTCAACTAAATCATCATTGGCTTTTTTAATTTGTTTTGCTTTTGCCCCTACAAATACCTTGCCACCGTCTAATGGCTGCAGTTCAATCACTTCCGCCGCCCATTTTGGATAATTGACGAAAAGATCGTCGGCCACAAAACGGAAAACCTCTTTAGCAGGTTGATTGATTTCAATGCTTGCTACTCCTGAAATCGGCTTTGGTGAATCGAACGGTAATATTATTTGCATTGTCCGCCTCTACCACTAGAGAAAAAAGTTTCCAATCTCCTACAATGTTTGGCTATGCCACTGTTAAATATTGAAAATTTCTCAAGCAGCCTTATCCCAAAAACAGTAATGATTCATTGGATATATCCGGACTTATCTCTGTTACCGCTCCTCGCCAGTCATTTCAGGTTAAGCTAAGTTGCATGATTCTTAAGCTAAGTCATTTTCCACTTTTTTGATCTGATTGAAATTCGTACGAATACTTAGTCAAACATTGAGGATCGGTAAATCTGATAACTGAATCTTACATTGCTAACTCAGCTTAACAACTAGCCTAACTAACCACCTGATTTGTCAATATTATTCATGTCTGTTTTTATATAAATTCTTTATAAAATTCAGACTAATTCACATTTTGGTAATAATTTTGCGATAAAGTTTGCAAGGTTATAGCTCCACTTATTAAAACAAAAACTTACCAACTTATTACTTGTAAATGAAAATGAAAACAAAAATGAAAATTATTTCTATATTGGCAATGTCTATCGCATCCATTTCTGCTGCTCAAGCCACCACTATCACAGAGTGGCAGTTTAACTCTACGGTAACCGCTCCGGACAACTCTCCTACCGCCTCAATAGGTACCGGTACTGCTACTGCTCTGGGCATGACCAACAATTATTCGACCAATGCGGACTATCCCACCATGGCTGGCAGCGTCAATAATGATGACGTCGCCAACAACACCACTACTACAGACGCCGTTGAGAATTCCTCTTCCGGCAATGGCTACGCCTGGCGCATACGCGGCTTGGATGATTCTCTGACCCCAAAAGCGGCCAACAACGTAACTGGCCAAGGCAATGGCTGGTCATCTGCCGCCCCTATCGGTACTCAAGGCGCTGAGTTTGATGTCAGCACAGTGGGATACACCAACATCAATGTTTCCTTCGATCTTTATGTTACCACCCAAGGCGAAGCCAAATTTCAGCTGGAATACACCACCGACTTGAACGACGGCTCCAATGCCGTGTGGACCAACGCTTCCGATCTGAGTTACGGCGGAACGGCGTCCGGCTCAATTTTGACAAACACTACCAGTGCAAACACCGTACAAGGCACATATTTTGATGTGTCTCCAATTACTACCGGCAACGAGTCTTTCTTTAATAACTTATCTGCCAACTTGAGCGTTTTAAACACTGCAGTAGAAAACAACGCCAACTTTGGCATTCGAATTGTTAATGCCGCCACCGGAGCAGACGACGTCAATACTGAAGGCAATGCTTTAAACAACAATTCCGGCAACGTTCGCTTTGCCAACGTCGCCTTCACCGGCACAGCAACATCAGCCGTGCCTGTTCCAGGCGCAGTCTGGCTGTTCGGCTCGGCTTTAGCAGGCTTCGTTGGTTTCAAACGCCGTAAATCAGCGTAAAACCGATTAGATATGCTGTAATGCTTTTTCTACGGATCAGATCAGATTACCTTCCTGGCTGGATGGTAATCTTGATCCATTTTGCAGAGCTTGCACCAGCCAATCTGAGACTTAGTTTAAGGATTTGAATAAGGGCTAACAGCCTATTCAGTCAGCTTATAAATTTTTAATTTTTTAGGTTTTTTATGCACAACAAAATTTTAAACCAAGCAATACGCTCTATATTGACTACAGGGTTATTGATGGGTGGTTTTTCTTCAGCCGCTTACGCTGATCTTAGCACTACCGGCGGTTTTACCGCAGGCGATCTGGTTATCAGTACGGTTTCCAACAATGTTAACGACGGGGCCTCAACCGGCGACCTGGATACCGCTTCACCGATCACCTTACAGGAGTTCTCGCTTGGAGCCGGCGGCGCCAGCGCGACATCAGTCGGCTCCTTGACTCTCCCGCAAGTCAACAGCGGCGTTAACGGTGCTATTTCCGGAGAATATGGTTCAGCTTCGGAAGGCATTCTGCAACAGTCGGCGAACGGCGCTTATCTGACCATTATGGGTTACAACGTCAACGCATCTACTTTCAATTCTTATTACAATTCCAGTGCGGCAGATTTGGGCGCATCGACCTCTCCTTACGGCACCGTGGCGCTTGGTCAAACCAGTAGCATTGTCGGCGGCGCTGACACCACCGTTGGCAGAACAGTAGCATTAATAGCCTCGGATGGCTCCGTGGACACCAGCACAACGTTAACCGGCGGCATCTTCACCGGCAACAATCCGCGTAGCGTCGCGACTGTAGATGGCAGTTCTTTCTATGTTTCCGGCCAAGGCCAAAGCACAACCCCTAGCACCCAGGGCGTGTTTTATGCCACCGACGGCGCTAGCACAGCCACCCAGATATTTAGTTCAAACGACACTCGTGCTGTTGAAATCGTTAACAACACTTTGTATATGTCTGACGACAACAAAGCAAATAAAGTTGCCAATGTCAACACCTTGACTACAGCCAGCGGCGGTTTGCCAACATCTGCTACCGGCGTAACCACCACTATTCTGACCCCTGGAGTCGCATCGACTTTAGGCGGTAATCAGGCATCAATCAATCTGACTACTGCGTTGGAAAATGGCGTTAATAATGATCCAACCCCTGGCGTAAACTCTGCGACCACTGCGACTGACCGGGTAGGCAAATTCGTTTATTTAAGTCCTGAACAGTATTTTTTCGCCACTGTCACCGGTGGTCCGGCGGATCAGGTTCATAACAATGTCATGTATGTCACGGATAGCGGCGCACCTAAAAGCGGCAGCGCCGATGCAGCTGCAGAGGGTGAGGGTGGCTTGCAAAAATGGGAACTGATCGGCGGTCAATGGACATTGCAATATGATTTGGTAGCCGGCCTGAATCTGGTGAACAACGACTTGGCAAATTCCGCGACGCCTACCGCCGCCGGCGTCACTGGTCTATTCGGCTTGACTGCTCAAGTACTTAGCAATGGCACAGTTGAACTGTTCGCCACCAGCTATGGCTTGAACGAGCTTTCCCCAAGCTATTTGTATGAAATTACCGACAATCTGAGCTACAACACCATAACTGCTGCAGCCGGTGAAACTTTCACCACCTTGGCTTCATCCGCCGCAGGTGAATCTATCCGTGGCGTTGCCTTTGCTCCTACCGTAGCCAGCACGATTGTGACCGCAGTACCCCTGCCGCCAAGTTTGTTGATGATGCTGACCGGTCTGGGTCTGACAGGCATTTTCGCTCGCCGCGGCAAACAAGCTTAAGATAAAACCTAGTTAGCAATATGTAGTAACAGAAACTCCGCTTTTGCGGAGTTTCTGCCACAAACAGCACCAGCTCCGGATAAGACGGAAAATTGTCTGTGCATCATTCAGCTACTCCCAAGTTATACCTACTCTCAGGTTTTCATAAACCCATAACACAAACGTAGCCGGGCAAGATCATTGCAGCAAGCTAAATGCCAAGCGGAATTTCAGCAATAATCGTCGAAATATCGGCCACAATTTTTACTATTGGAAGTTTGTTCAGCGCTTTTAAAACCACTACTTCTAGCCTGTATGCTAATACACTGTCCGCCTTCAGCATATATTTGACCATTTTGTATCGAACTTCCACCACAGGTAATTTGTAATGAAAAAGAATCGTCAAACAAATGCGGATTGGTTATATCAAGGGTAATATTTGCCACAATATGCATTTCCCAATCCTCGCCATTAGTTTTAAAATAAGCTAAGTTGTCTGCTCCCTACGGTACTTTATTTTCCATTTTTGCGGCTTGATTGAAATTCGTACGATTACTTACTGATAGGTTTTTAGTCAAAACTGACCGGTATGTTTGCCGGATTTGTTAATATTCACTTCGTATAACTCAACTTCACTCCACTTGAATCCCGCGTTTTTTCAATCTGCGCTTGACTTGGCGATGGTAAAGTTTGGCTAACAATGCTCGAATGCCGGGTAATCCGATTAACCAGGCAAGCGGCTTCAGCCACCAAATTTTTTTCAACAAAACCCTATAAGCATCCAGTTCTGCAAAGATACGGCCTTGAGCGTCGCTGACATGCAATTCAGATAAAGCTTTATGCGGATCAATACCTAATTCGCGCAAACGGTTTTCCTGGCCGGTAATGTCAAACCAGCTAACATCCGCTGCGGACGATCCGGCAAGTGTTTCATAGAGTTTTCTGTCGCGTAAACATTTCGGACAGGCGCCGTCGAAATAAACGATCAGGCTGTCCTGCTTGATTTTTTGGGGATTATCCGCCATGAACGCTGTCAATGATTGAGAATATGCCGTTCAAATCTATCCAGCCAATCGGAAAAATTGGCAACATAGTTATAACCGCATACGGTTTGCAGGGATTTTTTTTGAACGATTTCAAAGATGCGCTGTACTTGTCTACGGGTTTCCTGCTCCGGCCCGTACGGGTTTAATATCATACCCTCAGGCGTCAGAAACACATAATCGCAAATAAATAAAACTTCCCGGTAAATGTAAAAAGTAAAGCCGGGGGTGTGTCCGCCTATGTGATAAGCGTCTATCCCCAGATAACTAAAGTTTTGGGTAAAGCGCCTGTCGAAATAAAATAACGCCGAAAGTCTGTGTTGAGCGTCCATTTCATGCAGCCAGACTTCGGCATTCCAAATCCGCCGGTATTGATTGGATGCGCCCAAAAAATGATGGTGGGTAAACAAGATAGCTTTCACCGGCGGCAAATCGTGATTGAAAGCCGCGGGCGAATCTATCCACACCGGCACGCTCCCGGTTTCGACGCGATAGGCGGCATGCTCCAAACCCAGTTTCGGCACGGAGAGCAATTGACTGACATAGTCGTTAACCGGTATGGAGTTGACGCGGTAGCTATCTTCAACCTGATGCAAAGTCATAAAGCGATCATGGTGAGCCCCGCAAAACGGACATTCATCAGGCATTTCACCTATCATGTTATAGCCGCATTGCAGACAGACCCATTGCCGGATATCATCCGGTAATTTAGTGGTGGTAGCCGTATTCATGTGTTGCCCTCCAGTTAGTTATAATAAAAATGGAGCAGTTGCACTATATAGCGTATATTTGTTTTGAGCTTATTGCCTAGATCGATTTACCCTGGAGAAATCATTATCTATTCCGTTACTAGGAGGCTGTCCGAGAATGTTCTATTCTCGGACAGGGCCATAGGGCGTATTAGCGAAGCGTAATACCCCGGATGATCGAAGGCCAACATGCGGCGCAATACGGCTAACGCCTATTGCTTCCCTATGCCCTACGGTTTTTATTCTCGGACAGCCTCCTAGTCAGGCTGGCTTCCTGTATCGGAATGAATCGTAAGCTAATATACAATTTTTTCCCGTTAGTCAAAACAAAAATTCCGCGGCTAACGAGTTTTGCAAAATCCGTATCGAGTTAAGACTATAGTCTTCAGCATTGCGCTTTAAAACCATTTTAACACAATAGCCTGTAAGCGCTTATTAGGGTTTTAGGATTATCGACATTCAAAGCCTTGTTGTGGTGTAATCTTGCTAATCCACCAAACGGCTATTCAAATGAAAGATCCAAACCAATTGGTCATACTTGCCAAACGGATTAACCAAGCCTTTATCATGTCTGCCTCGGCGTGGAACTGGACGTCGCGGTCGATGGTCAGGCGCAGGGGCTGGGGCAGTTCGGCCGCGCTCCGGCGCTCTGGTAGATGGCGTGGCCGGAGCCGTCGCGGACGTAGGCGAGGTGGCGCGGCCGTCCCTTGAGACGGTCCGCAAAAGCCAGCTCCAGGCCGGAGAGTCCGGCGCCCTGGTCGGCTTCCTCGACCAGGCCCAGGACGCTGCGTCCCAGGTCCCCGTCGGGATAGAAGCGCCGGTAGTGCAGGCGCACCCCGACCCCGAGTTCGATGAGCCGTTTTTCGTCGAGCCGGGCTTGGGAGAGCGCGGTGAGCTCGCTGGGATCGAGATCGTTCTTGATCTCCAGGTCGCGGTCCTGGCCTTGCAGCCGTCGCGAGACCTCGGCCTCGCTCATGCCCAGCAGACGCGCCAGCTCACGGGACAGGGCTTGCCGGTCCC
>CAVUMJ010000244.1:0-5884 GCA_963741375.1 uncultured Pseudomonadota bacterium | reverse complement strand
ACGATTTGTATGATGTCATCAGTTTCCTGTATGGTCTTCCCGGCAAAAAACTGGCTTTTCAAGACATTATTCCAGGTGTCATCGTCACCTTCCGCAACGGCATGACCGGAAAGCGTCATCAGTATTAATGTATATGCAAAGGCTTTCAGAATATTCACAATACCCTCAAATATTTAACAAGGAAAATCAATCTTCCCATTCCAGCTCCGCAAAAGCAATAGTCACATTCTTTCTATGGAATTGATCAAATAATTCCCAATGATTTCTGTCAGATAATCCAACTGTCTCTACCGCTTGTTCCAAGGTTTTACCTTGCCTGATTAACTTTCTGGTTTCATTTGCCAGCTTATTCAGATAAGCTTTTTGCGGCAGCATACCGGCCGGCCAATCTTTAACAGGATGACCATGACCCGGAATAACTAAGGCATAGTGGAATTTCTCCAGCCGGTTCAACTCTGATAACCAGCCCTTAATACTGCCGTCTAAAACAGGAATATGCTCCACAAACAAAATATCTGCCAACCAAAAAGTATTAGTTGTCTTATCGTAAACACTCAAATCATTATCAGTATGGGCGCTAGGGTGAGCAGTCAACAGAATTTCCCGATTACCAAGTTCTAATTTCATACTGTCTTTAACTGTTAAATCAGGAGGAACAATATTATCCTGATCAACATGAATATCCAGAGTCTGCTTGGCATTACTTAGATAATGCTCGCCACGGACGGCCATAGCCCGCGGCAGTTTATAATGGCCAACAAACTGCACGCCTGACTGTTTAAACGCCAAATTGCCATAGATGTGGTCGGGATGAACATGAGTATTGATGACATAACATATTGGCGTAGCGGTTATTTGTTTTATGGCTTTCTTTAAGGCAATTCCTTGCTGCGGACTTCCTCCGCTATCAATAACCGCCACACACTTTTCGCCAACTATAAATCCGATATTAGCTATCTCACCATGATTTTCTCTATCCGGCCAATATTGTTCGGACTGATGCAAATAAATCCCCGGAGCAATTTGTGACATTGTTAATGCCTCAACTGCACCGGCATTCTGGCTAAGGATGAAACCAAAAACCAAAAAGAAATAATTCATACCTTCGGTTCCGCAGCAGCTATGAGTTTATAAAATTCACTTTCGGAAATAATATCCTGATTGTTTACCACTCTATCCAGATAAACCATGCCTTGTAAATGATCATATTCATGTTGAAAAATTCGCGCAGGAAAATCTTCTAATGTAATTTCTGCGGCATCACCTTGTTGATTCCGGTAATTTACTTTAACTGCACGGTAACGAGGAACCAAAGCCCTAATTCCTGGTATACTTAGACAGCCTTCCCAGTCTTTGTTCAAACTGTCATCAATAATTTCATAACTAGGATTGACCATTGTCAGGACAGGCATTTCAGGCACATTAGGATAGCGGATTGTCGGTCTTGGAGCGACAATGATTATTCGCCAAGACTTGCCAAGTTGCGGTGCGGCTATCCCCAGCCCATTAGCCTCCAACATGACACTTTGCATATCGGCAACAAACTCCTGGAACTTTGTACAAGTAAAATCGTCAATAGAGCGAGCTTCCTCACGTAAAATCTTATCCCCAAGCTGGATTATATTAAAACTTTTAGTCATTTATTTTTGGTGTGTATTTTATTCAGCGGTATTTGTTGATTGTGAGAATTTGCTTATCTTTACATTGAGTGAATTTTTTGTGATATTAGCATTATGTGAGATTTCCTTCATGTTTTACTCAGTACCAATTTGATTTTTTAACCCCTCAGGAAGCACCATGAAAAAAAACTATAAAACCCCTTTAGCCCTAGCAGTGGGAGCTAGCTTAATTCCATTGGCGTCCAGTATAGCCCAAGCCGACTCCAATCCCTTCGCATTATCTGAACTTAACTCTGCTTATATGATCACTGCCCAAGCCGGCACTGATTCAAACCATAACGACAAAGTAAAAGACGGAAGTTGTGGCGAGGGTAAATGTGGCGCATCCATGATGAAACAACACTCAAGTTCTGACAAAAAAGCAATTGAAGCCAAATGCGCCGGTAACAAAGCTCCAACCGGCTCATCTTCTGCTACCGGAGAAGTTCAAAAACCCAATAGCAATTCTTCTGGCGGCAACAAATAATTCCCGCCAACACCGGCATATCATTTTGACATGCCGGTGTTCAACGATTTCAAAATCAGGGTTTAAACCGTGAAGCTTTCACCGCAACCACATGAAGCCTTGACATTGGGGTTGTTGAATTTAAAAGCCTCATTAAAACCTTTTTTTTCATAATCAAGTTCTATGCCTTCCAATTTATCCAAATCATTGGACTTGACCAAAACCTTAACATTATATTGATCAAATACTAGATCATCAGATTCAACCTCATTAGCATAGTCCAATATATATGCAAAACCGGAGCAACCGGAAGTTTTTACCCCTAGCCTTAAACCAATTCCACCGCCACGTTTTTGTAACTGTTTTTGAATTTGCCGCGCAGCATTTTCAGTAATTGAAACGCTCATTTATTTCTCCTTTATTCAGATATTCGAAGCAGAGTTTTCAAAACACCAACAAATTGATCTACTTCTTGTTCGTTATTGTCTTTCCCCAGACTAAGGCGAATTGCGCCTCTCGCTAATTCCGGCTCAACACCCATAGCGGACAGAACCGGACTTATTTCGTCTGATGAAGCCGCACAGGCTGAACCACTGGAAACGGCAATATTTTGTTTATCCAGTTGCATCAACAACATTTCCCCTTTAATACCTGCAATGCCAAACTGCAATGTATTGGGTAATCTGGGCGAATGCTGAGCGAACACTGTGAGTCCCGGAATAACGGGCAACATTCGCTCCAATTTATCCTTTAAGCATTGAAGCTTAGCAATACGTTGCTCAAATTCGCTTTTCGCCAATTCTGCAGCCTTGCCAAACCCTACAATCGCAGCAACATTTTCCGTTCCTGCTCTTAGACCAAATTCTTGAAAACCACCTCTTATCATAGGCTTTAACCTTAAGCCTTGATCGAAAACCAGTGCCCCACAAGCTTTAGGACCGTATATTTTATGGCTGGAGAGACTCATCATTTGAACTCCGAGCTTTTTAAACGAAACCGGAATTTTTCCAAGAGCCTGAACAGCATCACTATGTATAACAATCGCTTGTTCTGAAAAATATTCCACAATGCGGGTAACATCCTGAATCACGCCGGTTTCATTATTAGCAAGCATT
Organism: uncultured Pseudomonadota bacterium; assembly: GCA_963741375.1. Classification (GTDB taxonomy): domain Bacteria; phylum Pseudomonadota; class Gammaproteobacteria; order Methylococcales; family Methylomonadaceae; genus Methylomonas. The sequence goes on along the minus strand of CAVUMJ010000244.1, from coordinate 2,645 downwards.
ACTGACAAAAAATCACCGCTTTGCAAGCCTAAATTTTCCAGAAAGCCGAGGTCGACTTGTCCTGTATGATCTACTGGTAAAATTTTGCATTGTCTTGGCAATGCATGCGCATTTTCAAAAATGGAAGGATGTTCAATTGCTGAGATTACCACCGTGGAATCACCGGAGTTAGCTAAAGCCAACATATTGGCTTCAGTTCCGCCGCTTGTAAAAATAACTTGCCCCGGCTGGGCATCAATAAATGCCGCAACCTGCTCCCTGGCTGTGTCAATTGCACTGCGAGCGATACGAGCCAATCGGTATAAACTTGAAGGATTACCGTATATGGAACCCAAATACGGCAACATGGCTTCTAAAACACGCTCATCTAACGGTGTTGTCGCATTGTGATCAAAATAGATCATTTAAGCTAATCGTCTTTCCTGTCTACTAGGCAAATCGATGACCTGTTCAACCAATTCGCCTTGTCTTTTGGCAACTTCGGTAACCAGGTCTCTTTGCAGGAGTTGTCCTAAGCTAATTTGCTTTAAATAATCGCGAATCTGTTCACTAAGACCCATCCACAAATCATGCGTCAAACAAGGCTGATCATTATGACAATTTGATTTACCACCACATTTTGTAGAGTCAACCGGCTCATCCACTGCCTCAATAATATCAGCAATATTGATATCCTCTGCTTTTCGATTTAAGGTATAACCACCTCCAGGCCCCCTGACTCCTTTAACCATGCCGGCTTTTCGCAAGCGCGCAAATAATTGCTCAAGATATGAAAGCGAGATAGTTTGCCGCGTTGCTATATCTGTTAAGGTAACAGGCCTGGATTGGCTATGAAATGCTAAATCCAGCATTGCAGTAACCGCGTAACGCCCTTTAGTTGTAAGCCGCATGATAGCCCCTTTATAAACCGGATGAAAGTAAAGGGAACTATAAATAAACCTAGTAATTTAGTCAAGTATTATCGCATTTTTCTTTACCGCCAAAAACAGCCTAACTTTTTCGCAATTCTATTAACGATTGGCCGGCTAATTATCAATTAATTTAAAGTTTATTTGTTATTATGATTTTGGGCAAAACGAAAAATCCCTCTAAGAATATCCACTTCTTTGGTATCCAATTCTGCACGATTGAATATACGCCTTAACCGGCGCATGATCGATTTGGAGCGATCCGGATGAAGAAATCCGATATCAGCAATTGTTTGGTGCAAATGATCATAGAAAGCTTGCATTTGTAACGCATTGGCCAAAGGTTCTTCATTATGATTACCGGGCAAGCAAATTTGATTTTGACTGGTCGTAACAAACAATTCATAGCTAACCACTTGAACGGCGGAAGCCAGATTTAACGAACTGAAAGTTTTATTACAAGGAATCCGAAGTAGATAATGACATAAATCCAATTCATAATTCTTCAAACCGGAACTTTCTCTACCAAAAACCAAGGCGAATTTTTTGGAATGGTGATTGGGATTTACCCATTTTTCAGCACACTGTCTGGCAGTTAACTCTGGCCAACTAATAGTTCTGTCTCTGGCGCTAGCGCCCAAAACCACATGACAATCTGCAATAGCCGTCTGCAAATCAGCATAAATCCCGGCATGGCGTAATATATCATCCGCGCCAGCCGCTCTGGAGGTAGCGTCAGCATGTGGGAAAAATTTCGGATTGACCAGCCTGAGCTGGCTCATCTGCATATTTTTCATCGCCCTGGCAACAGCGCCAATATTCCCAGGATGGGATGTTTCAACCAGAACAATTATAAAGTTTGATAGCAAGCACAACTCTCAATCATAAAAAACCAATGATTCTAGCAAAAGATTTGTTATGCTATCTGAATTTAAATGCTCATTATCAATCTTTGCATATGCATCCCATGCTTAACATCGCCATCCGCGCAGCGCGAAATGCCGGCGAACTGATCCAACGCGCCTCGAATAATATTGAAAAACTGACCATTGATCAAAAAGGTCAAAATGATTACGCCTCAGAAGTTGATCGAATGGTCGAACAAGAAATTATTAAAGCCATTCGCACATCGTTCCCTGATCACTCTATTCTTGCCGAAGAAAGTGGTGAACATCATGGTAATGATTATATTTGGGTCATTGATCCCTTGGACGGCACCACCAATTTTTTGCACGGTTTTCCACAATACGCAGTTTCCATTGCCCTGAAACATAAAAACAAACTGGAATTAGGCGTCATCTACGACCCTTGCCGGGACGAACTTTTCACTGCCGAACGTGGTGGCGGGGCAATGCTGAATAACCGGAGGATTAGAGTCACCAAACAAAACAGTTTACGCGGAGCGTTGATTGGCACGGGCTTCCCTTTTAAGTCTATGGAAAATATAGAACCGTATCTGTCTATGTTTAAAGCAATTTCTGCCGACTCTGCAGGCATTAGACGCGCTGGCGCCGCCGCCCTTGACGTAGCCTATGTCGCATGCGGACGTCTTGATGCTTATTGGGAAATCGGCGTTAAAGAATGGGATATAGCTGCCGGAGTTTTGTTGGTTCAGGAAGCTGGTGGCGTCGCTACCGATTTCTCATTCAATGACAAATATTTGCAATCAGGAAACATCATTGTTGGCAACCCCAGAATGCATCAGCTAATGTATCACGCCATTGAACCGCACGTACC
>CAVUMJ010000243.1:0-9747 GCA_963741375.1 uncultured Pseudomonadota bacterium | reverse complement strand
CACGTAATTTGCGAATTTCCAGCCAGGCTGCGCCGCGCGCCGGCAAGCTTTCCAGCACTTCTTGCGGTTCTTGTGGCGTGTAAGGAATGGCGTAGGCATTGCTGTAGGCTGTCAAAAATACCCAAATCAAGCAAAGCAGGTGGGAAAGTTTTGAATATTTGGATCTAAGAAGTCGAGTTGTCATAAGTTTGTATCCTTATCACTCTAGGAAATAGTGAAACCTGCTCCAAAATAGGATGTGCAGAACAAGTTGAGGCGCATCAATCCCAAGTGATGCGCCTCCTGAAACCGTTATTGGGTAGGGCAATTAACGGCTTGTGATAGGTTGCCGGCATCGTAACACCCTGCTTCACCAGGATCGATGTGTCGGCTCTGTCTGCCGCTGTTGGCGAACGCCACGTATGGGAAGCTCTCCTGATAACTGTTATCGTTGGCGTTTACACCATCGGCCAAGCGGTTATTCGGAAAGCTGTTGAAGGCCGGATTCAACACCCCGGCTACCACTTGCAAGGCAATGTCGGTGACGTCATCAGATACACGACGGCCATTCGGGAAACCAGCGCTATCGCCGGCAATAAAGCCCATGCGCTTGCGATTAACCTGGCTGGTGGGGGCAATACCGGTATTAACCCTGAGTAAATCAGCAACCGGGCCTTGCTGGGCTGTATTACAACCAGGGCAAATTGGCGCGGTATATTGCACCAGCGGTAGTAGATCAGTTCTAGGCGCGGCCGGTATAGGCACTGCTCCGCTATACAGTGCGTTTACTGCTCTAGGTAATATCGGGTCTAACAGATAATTGGCAAAGTTGCTGTCCTGATAAGGTTCGCTCATGCTGAAGCGGTCTTTGTCGCCGGTGCCGATCAATAATTCATTGATCAAAGGATTGCCCATGCGCTGAATTTGCACATAACTGTTGGAGAGTCTGGGGTTATCACCGGGAATTTCCGAATAGGATTTAGTGCGCGGTCTGGAGGTGGTGGCGTAGGCGCCTAATACCGCAAATGCTTCAGAAGCTGTATGTAATTTACCATCTTTGGTCAACATTGTTATCGGAATTTCAATGGCTATAGAGTTAACATTGAAGCCGGAGACATCGTCCGCACTAAAGTTTTTGTTGTCGGCGGCATATTGGGCGTCGCTGAACACGGCGGGAACGCCAGTACTGAATGCGCCGGTACGATAATTAATACTGTCAAAGGTGGCGCCCAAGTCAATGTAAAACGGGTCGTCCACGGTACCGGCAAATACCCGGATACCGTTACCCAGATTGTAAATCCCTTGGGCAGCCAGACTTTTATAATCCGGCATGGTGCGCGGGCCCACATTAGATGGCACAGCGTAAAGATTTTGCTTTTGGGTTAAATCGGTTACATGCTGATTACCGCCTTCACCCTTAATCATAGTCACGGTATAGCTTTGTCTAACACCTAAGCCTTCAGAACCTGAACCATCCAAGGCGGTAATGGCGGGTGGGGCAATTAAGCTGCCGGTAGGAAATATATTTTGGTTGGGACCGTTGCTGGGCACATAAGCGCCATTGCCAATACCAGCCATGCTGGTAAAGACCGAAGGTAAGCGGTTTTCGGTTTTAAAACGGAATTGCAGGGTGATATCGGCAATGGCGTCAAAATTATTGTCTATTTTCATTTCATAAAGTATCTCCGGATCGAAAGGAAAATAGTTCGGGCCATTGCTGGGTTCCAGCAATGGATCTACGTTTAAAATCATGGTCAGCTTGCTGGGATCGTCATAACTGACAAACGTAAACCAATCGGTAATATCAGCCTTGGTGTCCAAGGCGGTTAATGGCGCTTCGCGGTGATTAGCCGCCAGCACCGATTGGATGCCGGCAGGTAGCAGTAATAAGCCGAAAACGGCAGGCAGCACAGGTTTGGTGTAACGTTTAAAAAAGTTCATAATATTAATGCTCCTATAAATTTTAAAATCGCTGCCGTTAATGGCAGGCATAATCAATACGTAGCCAATGAAAAAATGGATGCAATGAAAGTTTTTAGGTTGCCGCTATCAGTTTTGCATAGGCCGGTTGCTTTAGCCGCCCGATATTGATAGGCTAATGTTCTTTAAGAATGAAACCTCTAAGTTAGTCAGTAAATGCAAGTGCAAGCCGCTGTTTTGTAATAGCATCAATTGCTTAAAACTTGATCAGTATGGGTATTTTCAGAATCTGATTTCATCCAAAAGCGCGCCGGTAACGTATGCTAATAACAGGGGAATAAAACGATGAGTGTTGATCACATGCACAAAACCGCTGATTTTGGTTTGGAAACGGAAGAGCAGCCAGACCAACGGACATTTGAGCGTGAGCAAATCTGTCGAGACTGGATAGGCAGAATAGTGGATAGTGATCAGGTTGCACTGGGTTTGTTGTATGACCATTTAGTTGATTATGTGTATGGCTTGGCATTGCGCATCACCAAACATGCGCCTCTTGCCGAAGAAGTGGTGCAGGATACTTTTTGGCAAGTATGGCGGCAGGCGCCGCGTTATAGTCCTGAACGCGGTTCGGTAAAAGCCTGGGTGATGACCATAGCCCGCAGCCGGGCTTTAGATGCATTGCGCAAAATTGAAAGCGATGAAATAGAACTGGTCGAGGAAACTTTGCAATTAATTGCTGCGGCTGATGCAGATGCGCCGCCCAATTTACTGGCAGCCGTGCAGCAAGGTCAGCAATTGCAGTCTGCATTGGCTGGTTTGGAGCCTACGCCCAGACATTTGCTGTCGCTAGCCTTTTTTCGCGGCTTGAGTCATGATGAAATCGCCGTATGCAGCGGTTTGCCGTTGGGAACGGTAAAGTCGCATATTCGCCGCGGATTACAGCTATTAGAGCAGAATTTGGCAACCCACCTGACCGAGCCCCTTTAACCGATGAACACGAGTAAGCCCGTCATGAAAGTATACCCTCAGCCTGAGCAAGAGGCGCTCAATCGTCTCCTTCTTGAGAAAATCGCTCCAATAGCAGTCAATCCGGAACGCAAGCGCAACATACGTCTAAATCTGCTCAGTATGGCGGAGGCCGGCGCCGCCAAGCAAGCGGCATTCTTAACTCTACGCAGTAAAGATGGATCGTGGAAAAATCTCAGCAAAGGTATCCGAGTTAAGCCACTTTGGAGCGGCAATGAAGGTAACTCGGTATTGATAGAATTTGCACCTGGGGCCAGCTTGTTACCACACCGGCATCAATGGCTGGAAGAGGGCATCGTTTTACGCGGTGAAATACAATTGGGTGATATAGTTTTAGGACCGTTGGATTATCATGTCAGTCCTCCTGGTAGCCGGCATGCCGCAATTCAGTCTAATCAAGGCGCATTGGCTTATCTACGCGGCGCCTCTTTAGGTAATGCCGGAAATGTATTGCGTGAGCTTATAGGCGGGATGTTGCCGGGCAATGATTTATCACAGAGTATTTATGCCCATACTAACCAGGATTGGCGACAGCTAGCGGAAGGGGTGGAGAAAAAAGTGTTATGGACCGACGGCATCCGGGAGTCTCGTTTTTATCGTATGCAAGCGGGGGCGGAAGTTGCTGCCCATCTGCATTTGCTGGAGGAAGAGTGTTTAGTCGTGCAAGGTGAAGTGTTTCTGGACGATATTCTGCTGTGCTGCGGCGATTATCAATTAGCGCCGCCGGGCACTAGGCATAACCAGGTTTCCACTGATGTGGGGGCAGTATTATTTGTGCGCAGCGCTATCGATCATTAATAGCACAAAGACACAATCTACATCAGTCCGTAGAGTTTTTCCTTTAACGTGAGTGAGTATCGTTACAGCTAAGTTTTGGTGGTAATATAGCCGCCAGTATTCCTAATCTACTGCTCAAGGTAAATCTTCAATATAATGCAGGGTAATTGGTTTGGGCTTTTCGCTCACTCTCAAGCGCAGCTGAATTTTAATTAATCCGGAGACAAATGATGAGTTTTGAATTACCAGCATTACCCTACGCAAAAGACGCTTTGGCGCCGCATATTTCAGCCGAAACTATCGAGTACCATTACGGCAAACACCACCAGACCTATGTGACCAACTTAAATAATTTGATCGCAGGTAGCGAGTTCGAGGGCTTGTCTCTGGAAGAAATCGTAAAAAAATCTTCCGGAGGTATTTTTAATAACGCCGCGCAAGTCTGGAATCATACCTTCTATTGGAACAGCCTGTCTCCAAACGGCGGGGGTTCACCAGCCGGAGGCTTGGCTCATGCAATTGATCGTACTTTCGGTTCGTTTGAGCAGTTCAAGGAAGAGTTTACCAAAACCGCAGTGACAACCTTTGGATCGGGTTGGGCTTGGTTGGTTAAAAAACCAAACGGTGGTTTGGATCTGGTTAGCACCAGTAATGCAGCAACTCCATTGACAGCCGGTCAAACCCCTATTTTGACTTGTGATGTATGGGAACACGCCTATTACATCGACTTCCGCAATCTGCGCCCCAAATACCTGGAAGCTTTTTGGGCTTTAGTTAACTGGGAATTTGCGAGCGCGAATTACGAAGCGTAACAGTTAACTCAGCGCGGTTTGCAATAAGGGGTTTCCGCCTAACGCATGAACAAACTATTGCAACTTAAACAATCCTATTGGTTGTTGCCGGTATGGTCCGGGATTTTTATCGGTACCAGTTACATCCCATTTCCGCCTTGGGCTGTTTTATTCTGTTTTGTGCCGTTGTGGCTGTTTTGGCAGCAACAGACAACATTAAAACCGGTGCTGATAAGTGCTGTCCTGACCAGTTTTATCTATACCCTGATCGGCTTTAACTGGGTGACGTACACCTTACATGAGTTTGCCCATGTTAATTGGCTGTTGTCGGGGATTGGCATGGTCATTTTTGCCTTGTTTGGGCATATATTTGTACCGGTAGCCGGGGTATTTTGGTGGTATTTAAGCAGAACATGCCGTTTGGCCTGTCCAAAATTATCGTTTGCGTTAATGGCGGTTATCACCGCTCTTGCAGAGTTGTATGTGCCGATGTTGTTCAAATGGAATTTCGGTTATAGCTGGTATGGTGCGAATATCCCCGTTTATCAATGGGCTGAGTTTATCGGCTTCACCGGCTTAAGTATGTTAAGCATACTCACCAACTTGCTGGTGTTATTTGCCTGGCGGCAATGGCCGCAGCTGCAAGGTAAATTAAGCTTGGTTGCCATTCTGTTGGTGTTTCTAGGACTAAATGCTGGCGGTCTGTGGTTAAAAAACCGTTTGCCGGAGCCGGATGCTGCGTTAACAGCTCTGCTGGTGCAGGCCAATATCGGTAATGAAGAAAAAATGGCGATTGAGCAAGGCAAAGGTTTCCGTGCAGAGATATTAAACAAATATCTCAAGGTCACTGATGAAGGCTTGGCCCAAAATTCCAATATCGACTTCGTCATGTGGTCGGAAACCGCTTTTCCATATCTGTTGGGAGGCGAATATAACCAGTCTCATTATTCGCAACTACTGCGCGATTTTTTACGTAACCATCAAGCTGCTTTAATTACCGGCGCCTATGCTAAAGATCAGAAAACCGGTTTGATCACAAACTCCATCTATATTGCCGATCAACAAGGTAACGTCCAAGAGCCGCATTACAGCAAAACTAATCTGCTGGCGTTGGGGGAATACATCCCTGGAGAAGACAGTTTTCCTATATTGAGAACCATGCTGCCAATGGTGGGGCATTTTGGCCGAGGCGCAGGGCCAACCGTGTTGAATTTTAAGGGCTATAAACTAGGCCCGCAAGTATGTTACGAAAGCCTGTTTCCGGAGTTTTCAAAAGGACTGGCTGATCAAGGCGCTCAATTGATAGTCAATGTGACCAACGATTCCTGGTACGGAACCTGGCAGGAGCCCTATCAGCATATGTACATGACCCTGGCCAGAGGCGTTGAATTCCGCCGGCCGGTATTACGAGTAACCAATACCGGAGTTTCCACAGTGTCATTAGCTAACGGTGATATATTGGCTCTATCGCCAATGGAAACCAGTTGGACTAATGCTTACCATATTGCCTTTAATATCCAGCCGCCATCGACCTTTTATCAGCGGCATATTGGGTTAATGCCCGGCTTATTGTGGACGGCCCTGGTGGTTTTGCTTGGAATTGGGTTGAGATTTAGGTTTAGTCAGAAAGCGGATGAAATCAATTTTAGAGCCAAGCCTTATTAGCCGCACCCAAACGGGCAAGTTCAACATGGGGTATCACTAATTCATCCGTCTGACCCAAAGCATTATAATGATAATTTGACCAGCGGTAATCTGCCGGGACCATCGAAATTATTTTTTCTGAAATAAGTGGGGTGGATTTTTACAATCGGTATTAAAAAACTGAGCGTGCAGTTAGTGCGGTTTTGACTGCACACCAATTTTATATACTTTTAATTCATTGATTTTAAATATGTAGATGCCGCAGTCTACGCGGTGTCTATCTTGATTCGTAATTCTTTATTATAATAGTAGGTAATTAGGAAAAAGCTTTATGCCAGCCTCCTAACTACATGGTGTTCACTCAATATGGAGAAATTAAGATGACTTTTGAATTACCTGCTTTACCTTATGCAAAAGACGCACTGGCGCCGCACATTTCGGTGGAAACGATCGAATATCATTATGGCAAACACCATCAAACTTATGTCACCAATCTGAATAATCTGATTCCCGGTACAGAATTTGAAGGTTTGTCTCTTGAAGAAATCGTCAAAAAATCCTCCGGCGGTATTTTCAATAATGCTGCACAAGTCTGGAATCATACTTTTTACTGGCACAGTTTGTCTCCGAATGGCGGTGGTGAGCCGACAGGCGCTTTGGCGGAAGCCATTAGCAAAACCTTTGGTTCATTTGAAAAATTCAAAGAAGAACTGACTAAAACGGCTGTGACCACCTTTGGTTCAGGCTGGGCCTGGTTGGTTAAAAATGCTGATGGCAGCTTGGCTTTGGTTAGCACCAGCAACGCCGCCACCCCTCTGACTACTGGGCAAACACCTATTCTGACAGTGGATGTATGGGAACATGCTTATTACATAGATTATCGTAATTTGCGTCCAAAATATTTGGAAGCGTTCTGGGCTTTAGTCAATTGGGAATTTGCTAACGCAAATTTTGCAGCGTAAATTTAAAACTGATGCAGGTGGCGTTTCGTATCGTCTGGAAAACCCACCTGCCTTTCATTTCGCAATTTCCTCGGAAAGTTGGTAGTCAAATGTGTTCGTAAGCAATATCAGCTTCCAGAAACTCATTGATTTGCAATTGATCGGTAAAATTGCCGTAAGCCAATAAAAGTTTGGCATAAGCGGCTTCCCAAGACATATTCCAGATCATCCGGGCGCCATTTTCCAGCATGTCATGAGTAGTGGCGTAAACGGCGCCGGATTTGATAGCCGGAGCCAGATAAATTTTAATATTTGCATCCCGGCAACGCAGACAGAAATCTATATGGCTATATTGTTTGCCAAATTCATTTGAAATGCAGGCAGTGCCGGAATGGAAAAGATCATGCAATACTACTTGGTTTTTGTCCAAATTGAATTGCGAATAATCCATGCCGGGGTATGGTCTGATTAGCAAAATCCGCTTGGAAAAATCAGCTTTGAGCTGATAATGCCGGGGTTTTTCCGCAATGACCGTTTCTGACATAACTTTAAAGTTGGCGTTTTCATAGTGCATGAATGCTTTGGATTGGATGCCGATGAATCTGCCGCTAAGTTGCAGACAGGAAGCCAATCTGGCACCAATATGAATCTGCATGGCTAAGCCGGGATTCTGATAGGCGACAAACACCCCTGCCAATTGAACTTGTAAAATAAAATCGACCGCACAAATAAAATTAGGCAGTCCATTGGCAAGCGGATTTTCCAGAGGATAATCGCTAGAGACCAGTATTAAAGGAATGGCAATATTTGAGAAATACAAACCCAGGGCCGCAGAGCTAAAAGCCAGCGTATCCGTGCCATGCGTAACGATGATCCCTTGAAACTGACTTAGGTCTTCCGCTTCAATGGCCTGAATCATGGCAGTCCAGTGATTAGGATGCAGGTTTTCACTCAGTATTTGCAGGGGGTGTAATATTTTGAAAGATACTTGATCAGCTTGGTTTGCCTGTTCATCAAATAATTGCAATAATTTATATTTTGCGGATTCATCCGGCTGTATACAGCCGTCTACTATATGAGAACCAATTGTGCCGCCAGTAAAGACTAATAATATTTTTTTCATAATATGATATGTGCCAAAATCTGTAAGAGCTCATCTTAAACACAAACCATGAAAATATCACTGATTGCGGCAATGGCAAAAAATCGGGTAATTGGTCTCAATGGTAAAATGCCATGGCATTTACCCGCGGATTTAAAGCGCTTTAGAAAAATAACGATGGGTTCGCCTGTCATAATGGGCAGGAGAACATTTGAAGCCATAGGCAAACCTTTGCCTGGCCGGACAAATATCGTTTTAACCAGAAACCAAAAATTCAAACCGCCGGAATGTCAGGTATTTTCAAAATTAGATCAGGCTTTGGAATTTTGTCAAAACAATGCTGAGCTGTTTGTCATTGGCGGAGCTGATCTATATCAGGCGCTATTACCGGGTGCAAATTATTTATACTTAACTGAAATTGATAAAGAGTTTGATGGTGATACTTTTTTTCCTGTTTTTGAGTCTGCTTATTGGCGTGAAGAGGAAAGACAGACGGTTTCAGATGATCAAGCCGTTGATTTCGCATACAGTTTTGTAAAGTTGGCGCGTTTGGCGTCTACTTGAAGTTTTGATTTTAGTTTGTGCTTAACCATTAATATCGTAGCATTTTAATGGCGGATTTATTGTTCACGACGAAGCTTTTAAGGATTTGCCGCATTGCGGCTCAGGTTTTTAGTATTGAAAATCCCGGGCTGCAGGTTTAATGTATATGTTTTTGTCATAAAATTGACACATTTGATTCATACTATTGTCATGCAAGATAGGCAATATAACCAGCATAATAAATATTAAAGAAACTCTAAATATTGAGAGATAATTATGAAAAAGACTTTTCAGCCGAAATCAATCATTTGCGGTTTAGGATTTGCATTTTTGGCTTCTATGGCCAATCAGGCATCCGCAGCTCCTCCGACACTGGATGCATCATTACCCGAATATAAACAAGCAAGTGGTATTTCCGGAAATATCTCCAGCGTCGGTTCAGACACACTGGCTAACTTGATGACAATGTGGGCCGAAGAATATGGCAAGATTTATCCCAATGTCAATATTCAAATCCAGGCGGCGGGCTCTTCAACTGCTCCACCTGCACTAACTGAAGGTACGGCTAATCTAGGTCCGATGAGCCGTAAAATGAAAGACAATGAAATTGATGGATTTGAAGGAAAATTCGGCTACAAACCTACAGCAATTCCAGTGGCAATTGATGCATTGGCAGTATTTGTAAATAAAGATAACCCGATCAATGGGCTGTCATTGCCACAAGTTGATGCGATTATGTCCTCAACCAGAAAATGCGGACACCCGACAGATATCACAACCTGGGGTCAAGTAGGCTTAACCGGCGCCTGGGCATCAAAACCTATTCAATTATATGGACGTAATTCCGTATCCGGTACATATGGTTTTTTCAAAGACGAAGCACTGTGTAAAGGTGATTTCAAAAGCAATGTCAACGAACAGCCTGGTTCGGCTTCCGTAGTGCAAGGAATTACCACTTCATCGAATGGGATTGGCTATTCAGGCATTGGAACAAGACGCAACTGGGAACCAAGAGCAGGACATA
>CAVUMJ010000242.1:0-4547 GCA_963741375.1 uncultured Pseudomonadota bacterium | reverse complement strand
ACCGAAACAATGTCTGCATCAACCGATTTAAGTTTATTGAGTAAATTATCAAGACGAAACTGCGAAACGGCGGCACTTCCAGGTATTGTCAACATAGTTATAAATGTAAATCTTATTGGGGGGCGGCGGCAGGTGTCGGCTTGTTTTCGTCCGGAGGCGCGCCGTTGGTCAAATCCAGATTGATGCCGTCGGTAATCAACTTAAGTAAATGCGTAGCCGTTCTATTGGAAAGAGTCTGCCCATCGCTACTTTGAATAGTCACTTCAGTTAACTGCGGGGCAATTTCCAGTAAACTAATGCGATATTCAAGCTCATGACTAGGGTCATCACCCATTAAAAAAGCTAACTCATCCCAAAAACTGTTATCTTCGGATTTCACTTCATCCGGATCGTATTTCACATAAAAATAGCCTTTGTCCATATTGCGTTCGACAATTTCTATCTTTTGGCGGCTCAGCGCTCTGGCCACTAATCTCCAGGCCTGATTTTGCGGTTGATCAATTTGAAGTCCACTGACATTTACATTGTTAGCTGCTGATGGATTTGTAACTTCTACCGAGGAAGCGTTATTCAATTTGGGATCGGATACTACGGCTTCTTTTGGCGCGGAAGGCACAGCGGATTGGGGAAGCGGATTGGCGGATTGCGTATTAGCAACAGCTGCAGCTTGAGAAGACGGCGCTACCGGCGCAGAAACGGCTGCCAGTGGTCTTGCAATGGCGGCAGCTGGATTTTGTTTAATTGGAAAAGGCTGGGTTTTAAGGTCTTCAGGAATGACCAAGTCAGGTATTTCAGTTCTAAACTGATAATCGCGTTCTTTATCAGGGAAAAGACTTTTAATGTAGCTACAACCGTTGAATAGTAGCAGCATAACTAAACCACACAAACAGTTCCGATAATTCAAATTGATCATCAGGCTAAAACACCTGCTTGTTGCATGGCTTTACGCACTGTCTCAAAACAATCTTCCGTTAACCAGGTTAAGGGTAGACGGATGCCATAGCCAATTAATCCCATTTCTGCCAGAGCCCATTTAACCGGAATTGGATTAGATTGAATAAATAAACTTTGGTGCAAACCCGTCAATTTTTCGTCTATCTCGTAAGCCAGTTGAGAATTTCCACTTAATGCAGCCGCCAACATGTCATGGAGTTGTTTTGGGGCAACGTTGCCGGTGACAGAAATACTGCCATTGCCACCCAGCAGGCAGAACTCTCTGCTAGAGGCGTCATCTCCTGTATAAATTGCAAAATCATTGCCGGCTGATTCGCGAATTAATTTTAGCCTTTCCAATTTGCCGGTCGCTTCTTTTACGCCGACAATATTTTCAATTTCCGCTAAACGGCAAACTGTTTCAGGCAACATGTCACAAGCAGTCCGCGTCGGAACATTATATAAAATGATGGGAATATCGACTGCTTCCGCGATGGCTTTGTAGTGTAAATACAAGCCGTTCTGAGTAGGTTTGTTGTAATACGGCGTAACCAGTAAACAGGCATCCGCACCGACTTGCTTGGCGCGCGCTGTAAGATGAATAGCTTCACGGGTGCAGTTGGCCCCGGTGCCGGCAATAACAGGAATTCTGCCGGCAACGGCGTCCACAACAAAGCTTATGACATGGCAATGCTCATTTTCGTCTAAAGTGGCCGATTCACCAGTGGTGCCAACCGCAACTAAAGCATCTGTACCCTGTTCGATATGAAACTCGACCAACCGCTTTAGACTAATCTCATCCACTGCTCCGTTTTCAGTCATAGGGGTTACCAGCGCAACGATACTGCCTTGAATCATGCAAATCTCTCTTTGGAATAAAGCAAAAGGGCTATATTATAACAAGCTTGTATGAAATTTCAGCCAGTTAAATATCAAACTTATACGGCAAGTATTCTGCGTTAAAAATCATCATCATTTTTACGGACAGTCTCCTAGGAGGCTATCCGAGAATTGAAACCGTAAGGCATAGGGCGCAATAGGCGCTAGCCGTATTGCGCCGCATATTGGCCTTCGAACATCCGGCGTATTACGCTTCGCTAATACTCCCTATGGCTCTGTATACGTTCTCGGACAGTCTCCTAGTCGATTTTATCGGCATAGCTTCTATTATACCAACCATAGTACAGAGCAAACGCCACCAGGAACACCAGGAACCCGGACCATAAAATATCGGATAAAAAATGCCCCCCGGAGGTCATGCGGGTAAATCCCAAGACCCAGGCTATCAGCAAGGTTAAAGCAAAATAAATCAGTTTGTAATTTTTGGCTAAAAAATACAGTACAAAAAAACTATATCCCACCGAACAATGCCCGCAAACAAAGGATTTATCAGTAGTATGCCCAATCTGCAAAGGCGGCAGATATTCATACTCTCCGCCAAATTGGGTAATGTGCATGGGTCTTGGCCGCCCCCAATGATCCTTGACTATCAAATTTACAACCAATCCCGGCCCAATGACAATCACTAAAAGAATGTATAGAGCCTGCCTGCGAAAGCGCCGGGATTTATCGTGAAAGTGACTGATAATAAACACTAACAATGCCACTATTCCGGAAAAAACCGTAAACGGAAAAGCATATTCAAATAATATCCGCCATAACCACCAATTTTTATCCGGCCACACATCCTCAACATTCTCAGGATGATAAAAATAAGCCGCCAACTTAATATCGATATCCGTGAACCAGAATATTAAGGTTGAGGAAATGGCGAGCAACAGCCAAATTAACAATTCTCGACGACAACGATACAATTCTTTTAATTTCATTAATTAAGCTCCGAACTGAGCGCCTGCAGTGAAAGTGGAGGCCAATTTGTTAAAGTATTTCCAATAAACAGGTAAAAAGGTTGTTCCGGATGCATAGGATTAGCAATTTGTTGCAGAAAATTCAAATTTTGAAAAGCGTTTTGCAACTTTTCAGGAAGATTAGCGTTATCACTAACAATTAATGCATTTCTACCATTAAATTCAATAGGCCCATCCCATAATTCATATTGAGATTTAACCTTGCCGGTAACTTCGTACCGAAAAACCTTGGGATGATCCGGCAAATAAAAAGCCAGTTGGCTAGCCAGATTGCGGTGTCCTAACGTTACCACAAAAGAGTTCTGTAAATCAGATATGACTTTGATGCGTTCAGTTTGGACATTTGTGGCGACTTCAGGCCAATAATTAAAGCGTTTAATGGGATCAACCACGGTATTGTTTAAATTAAATTTCAGCAATAAGTTCGGTAGCAAGTAGGTGATCGCGACCATTACCAAACCAACTTTAACCGCCATTTCAAGATACATTTGCCATTTTACTTGCCGCCATAACCCACTTAATAGGATTAATGTCGTCAAATAAAACGGCATAGGCCAGTTTCCTTGAACTTTTTGTATCAAACTTAACAGCAACACCCCTAAAAGAAGTAAAGGCCCCATCACCACCAAAAATTGTTGTTCAGCAGATAAACGGCATAAATTAACCAACATTTTGATACTACATATTACCGCTATTACAAAAATGACCGGTGAAATCAAGATTAACTGGTAAAAAAGCAAACTGAAAAAATTCTTAAAAACAGCACTATAAGAAGAGGCTAACTGGGTTGTGAAATGTTCTTTACTATGACCAAACATTACCCAGTTATGTTGCTGATTCCAAATACAAATAGGAATTGCCGAAATTACCACCGGCAACAAATAAATTAAAAATTCCCTTCTTAGCCAATGGTAACGCTGCTTCTCCAATAAAATAAATAGCAATAGCATCAACGGCATCAAGGCGGCCACTTGCTTGCTCAGCAAGGCGAGTGCAGTCGCCAAGCCAGCCAAGAACCAGTAACTTAGACGCTGCGCAAATATAGCCTTATGTAAGCAGTACACGCTGATCATCCAAAAACACGTAAGCGGCGCATCAATAGTCATGATCAAATTGGACAAAACGTTGTCCGGAGTCGCCAGCATTAGCAGCACAGCAAATGCTGCGGACGTCTTTCCGTAGATTGACTTGGCTGTAGCGTAAAAGAACCATATGCAGACAGTGCCTAATATCACGGCCGGCAGTCTCAAAATGGCGACGGAATGACCAAGCCAATTGGTAAAAATGGCAATAAGCCATGCCACCATGGGCGGTTTGCTAAAATAACACCAGTCAGGACGCCTTGACCACTCCCAATAGTAACTTTCATCCCCTAACAACGCCAGATCGTTTACAAATAAAAATCCGATCCGCAAAACAATTACGCCAAACAAAACCAAAAACAGGTATCTATCGATATATTCGAGCAGCTTTTCCATGTAATAAATATTAACCTAATTTTTCAGCATATTGCAGTTGTAATTGCAGTGTCCGCTGGCCTTGATATTCATTGATGTCAAGTTTATAGGCAATATTAATTTTTCGGCAACCCAGCCAGTGTTCAGGTTGTTCGACATAGAAAGCAATAGCATCAAATAACAGGTTGTTAAATGGCATTTTCAAAACAAATTTCAAATGTTGGCGGCCGACAATACGACATTGAACAACTTCAAAGACGCCGTTAAATATAGGTTCCGGAAATGCCTG
>CAVUMJ010000241.1:0-3672 GCA_963741375.1 uncultured Pseudomonadota bacterium | reverse complement strand
AAAATGATAATTTTGAATGGCATGTAGCGCTTTCCGATCCATTACCGGATGATAACTGGAAAGGTTATACTGGCTTTATTCATAATGTATTGTTTGAAGAGTTTCTTAAAAACCATCCTTCTCCTGAAGACTGTGAATATTACATGTGCGGACCTCCAATCATGAATTCATCAGTCATCAATATGTTATTGGCTAACGGTGTAGACCCTGAAAATATCTTCCTGGATGATTTTGGCGGTTAAACATCTCGGCTAGCCTGACTTGGAACGGGGAGAAATCTTGGATTTACTCCTCGTTTTTTGTTTGAGTGTATCGAATTTTGTAGGAGTGTAAAATGGCTTATTTCCTGATTACTTTTGTTATCATGCTGGTGGTTTTAGCAGTTATGGCTGTTGGGGTGATATTCGGCAGACACGCTATTAAAGGTTCTTGCGGCGGAACTGGTAACTGTATTTGTGAAGAAAAGTGCGAAAAAAGAAAAAAACTTGAAGCCGAGCTTGCTCAATCCAATAAAGATGAAATAAAAGTTTAATTTAGCAATAAAGTTAAGCCTGATCCGTTTTATTCACCTGAAATGCAGCCGCCAGGTTTAATACCGGAACCAATGACGATATTGGCGGATTTTAATGTCTTCAAGATATCTCAGCTTTATTGTTAGACTGAGTCAATTTGTTACACATCCGTTCTAAACTACTCACATAATCATACGCTGAAAATCGTGGAACGGAGCGATAGCGGAGTGAAGATTTTTAGTCCCCGATAGCCGTAGCGCCGGGCGGGTTTTCGAAGCGTAGCGTAGAAAACCTGCAAGGCATCGCGAAACGGCGTCAAGTCAGTGTGGCGGAGATTGTGACCCCTTGTTGGGTCACAAGCGAAAGCCGCAGGACGAATCGGGGCCGCCGGAGGCATTAGCGGTCGCGTAATTTTTGCCGCTTATTGGGGCTGGGATGCCCCAAAATAAGCTTTCGCAAAAATAGCGACTCACTGATCAGCCTTGAGCATGATATGATTTGATATAAATCATTCGCCGGTGCTACTAAGCTTTCAAAATGTGTGTCTCTACGGTTAAACAATTAACTGCATTGCTGAAGAATGCATTTATTGGTCTGCATGTTCAAGTTCCGCAGTCTGAATGTGAATCTATGGCTGAATTGATTCACAGATTTATGGATCATGACAAACGAATTTATCATAATTCAAGCCATATATTTGATCTGTGCCCGGGATTAAATCCAAGGCAAATTTTAGCTGCACTTTTTCACGACATTGTTTACTATCAACTAGATCAAAATGTGGTATATCAAGTTGAGAATTTATTTGATACCGTTATCAGGATTGATCAACGAGATTTGTTTCTCAAGGAAGTGCCCGGTAATGAATTAGCCGTTTTACTATGTACCGGTATTTTTGGATTTCAGAACGGCGAAAAACTCTCCATACAAAATGGCTTGAATGAGTTTCTAAGCGCTGTTTTAGCGGCTCGCCTACTCAAGCCTTATCTTTCAGTTAATGATTTAATTGGCATTGTTGCCTGTATTGAAGCCACTATTCCTTTTCGCGGCAATAAGCATAAAACAAACACAGAAAATTTTCCGGAACATCTGGCAGACAAGATTTTGCAAACTTGTCTATCATTGAATTTAGAGATTAGCGAAATTTCAATTGAAGAAATTATCCATGACGCCGTAGGTCTGGCAAATCAGGATGTCTTGAGTTTTGCTGTGATCGAACCTGCAGATTTTTTGGCTAGCACATGGTTGTTGATTGAAGAGTCCAGTCCGTCGGTTAAGGCTTTAGGTATGGATTTAATCAAAAATTATCGTATTGCAATTCAGAATATGTATCAATTCTTGAGCAATCTGAATACCGATAATATCTACCATGAATTTAAAGGCACTCCAAACCGGGAGATTATGGCCAATTTACAACAAGTTGCCGGAAAGAATATCGAATTTGCCATGAAGTATCTTGAAACAAAACTTGTCGCCATTGCAATGGTTGAAGCCTTGGTTGTTAAAGCGGGAAATGAAAATCCAACCGATTTGTTTTTTAAAGCGGATAAGCTCACTCAAAATTTGTCTAGTGTTTACGAAAGTCTTGGTTTGTCGGATATAGAGATTGACCAGGCATTGCTGCATGTTTTAGAAAGCGGGGAGATATTGGTATCAGCTCATAATATTAAAACTTCCCCGCTTGAAGCCTTAGTGTACAGGACGATAGGGAAAAATAATTTAAAATCCATGTTTCAAAATGCAAATGCATTTTTTGATAATACAATCTCTGCAGCTTCGTATCTGGAAAAGCAACCGCAAAGTTTGCGATATGTATTAAATGGAATGTATTGAGCTCCTATCTTTAATATGCCGGGCTTTTCATTATCCGCTTAATTTATTTGACTTCATTGTTCCTGGACAATCTCCAGTACGGAAATTTAATATTGATTAATTGGAATAATAATGGCGCGTCAATGCATTTCTGAAGAACTTAAAGAGCAGATTAAGCAGGCGCAACTATTGCATCACGCCGGAGAATATGCTGCGGCTTTAGCGTTTTATGAAAAAACATTAAATTTATATCCGGAGCAGCCGCAATTATTGACTGGCTATGGCACAATATTTCTGCAATTGAGGCATTTCGAACAAGCCGCCTTATTGTTAGCCAAGTCCTTATCAATTGATGGTAATCAGGCTGATGCCTATTTAAACCTGGGTGTTGCGCTAATAGGTCTGAATAAAATGCAGGATGCGATGATCTGTTATGAACGGGCAATCAAATTAAAGCCGGATTATGCCAGTGCTTATAATAATCTCGGCTTACTATTGCATGAATTACAGCAGCCTCGTTCAGCCTTACTAAAATTTAATACTGCTTTGGAATTGAATCCGGATTTTGCCGAAGTATATTACAACCGCGCCAATACCTTGCAATATCTACATGACTTTGCAGCAGCCTTACTCGATTACGATAAAGCCATAGCATTAAATTTGAACAATGCCGATTTATACTGTTATCGGGGTAATGTGCTGAATGAGCTAGATAAAGTTCAGGAAGCGATAGAAAGTTATACAACGGCGTTAAACTTGAACCCTAAACACCTGCTAACTCATGTCAATCTGGGAACAGCATTGTATTCACTGCAAAAATATGAAGACGCTCTGACTTGCTTCAATCAAGCATTGAGTATAAGACCGGATTTTATTGATGCGCTTTACAATTGCGGAAAGATTTTAATAGATTTAAAACGTTATCAGCTAGCTCTAAGCTATTTTGATCAAGTGATTGCTTTACAAGATAATCACTGCAAAGCTTATGCTAGCCGCGGTCTTGTGTTACATCAACTCCGGCATTATGAATTAGCGTTAACTAACTTTGACCAAGCGTTGAGTTTACAAGCCAATGATGCCGAGATATTGAATAACCGCGGTTTGTCCTTGCAAAGTCTGCAGTGTTATAGTGAAGCATTAGAATGTTTTGATTTAGCTATCCTGTGCAAAGCGGATTTAGCCGAAGCCCATAATAATCGCGGCAACGTTTTGCATCTGCTTAACCGTAATCAGGAGGCACTGCAGAGCTATGAGATTGTCATAACACTTAATCCAAAATTTGCAGACGCCTATTAAGCAATCAGTCTTTATTGTTATTGTGGCGCCGCTGACCGGTACGTATTGCTGC
>CAVUMJ010000240.1:0-5318 GCA_963741375.1 uncultured Pseudomonadota bacterium | reverse complement strand
GGCCACGTCCAACACGACGCTCGACCTCAATCCCGCCTCGCACAACGATGTTGACCAGAGCATTATCAATACGCTCCCAACTACCGGCACCGGGTTGTCCGACCTGATTACGCTCAGCACTCCCGGGCGTGGTGGCCGATTCCAACGGCTTCTTCCATCCGCAGGGCGACCACGCGCAGACCAGCTACGTGGTGGACGGGCAGCCCATCAGCGATCAGCAGAGCAAGGCATTCTCCACCCAGATGCCGGAGAACGCGTTTCAGAACATGGAGATGATCACCGGGTCGGCTACCGCCCAGTACGGCGACAAGACCAGCCTGGTAGTCGAGGCCACGACCCGGTCCGGGCTGGGGAAGAAGCCGTTCGGCGAGATCGATACCACCTACGGCTCCTTCGGTACGGTGGGCGAACAGGCGTCGTTCGGGTTCGTGTGTGCCCCCCCCCCCCCCTGAACGAAGTGACAACCAATTGCTGGGCCACCATATTGTTGATGTATTGCAATACACATTAACCGAACAGTTGCGATTATCCCGCGAAGAAATTTTTGATCCTATGACGCCGGTCATCAACTTCAGAAAGGCATTTTACAATGCCTTCACCATATTGGCCCCGTTTATGCTGGTGTTGTTAATAGCCGACTTATTGACTCCAATTTTGATGGGAGGATGGAATTTCACCTTGGAAAGCATAGGCCTAAATTTCTCAAAGCTTAATCCCTTAACGGGCATCAAAAGAATTTTTGGAATTCAGGGAAGTATGGAGCTGATCAAGGCAATTATAAAAACCTTATTGGTGGGATTTGTAACCTGGAATCTATATGAAATTTATTATGATGATTTTATGAAGCTTAGTCTTTTACCAGTTGATCAGGCTATTTATCGTACTGCTGACATCATTGTTTATTGTACTTTAATTCTAAGTGCGACGTTCTTGCTGTTAGTCCTGATCGATGTTCCTTATCAGCTATGGCATCACCAGAAACAATTGAAAATGACTAAGCAGGAGGTGAGGGATGAAGCCAAGGATATGGAAGGTAATCCGGAAGTCAAAGGCAAGATTCGCCGGATGCAAATGGAAGCCGCTAGAAGAAGGATGATGGAGGCTGTACCCTCGGCAGATGTTATTGTAACCAATCCGGCTCATTTTGCAGTCGCGTTAAAATATGATCCAAACAGTAATGGCGCCCCTATTCTGCTGGCTAAGGGCGTTGATCTTATTGCCGCGCAAATCCGGAATCTGGCAAAAGCATCTAATATTACTATGGTTGCTGCGCCATCACTATCAAGAGCTTTGTATTATTCAACAGAATTAAATCAAGAAATTCCACGAGGTTTGTTTCTAGCCGTTGCCCAGGTTCTTGCCTATGTATATCAGCTTAGAGCCGCGAGTCAGAATGGCTGGAATAAACCTGTTCCACCCAGGGACATAAAAGTTCCGGATGACTTTAGGCAATAAGAAGGTATCAAAATTATTATGGACCTTAAAAAAATCCTTGCAGCAATAAAAGCACTCTATGAGATGGGGCTAGGAGCTCCATTAATAATTGTCATGTTGTTGGCATTATTGATTTTACCCTTGCCGCCTTTTGTTCTGGATCTTTTCTTTACTTTCAATATTGCGTTTTCACTCATCATTCTTCTGGTGGTGGTTTATATCTCGAAACCTTTGGAATTTGCAGCTTTTCCCACTGTTATTTTAGTCGCGACTTTACTGCGCTTATCGTTAAATGTCGCCTCGACACGGGTGGTGTTGTTAAGAGGCCATGAAGGGGGGGATGCCGCCGGAAAGGTAATTGAGGCTTTTGGCTCGTTTGTAATAGGAGGCAATTTTGCCGTAGGGATAGTGGTTTTTGCAATTCTGGTAGTTATTAATTTTATTGTTGTCACCAAGGGCGCCGGACGTGTTGCTGAAGTAAGCGCCCGTTTTACTTTGGATGCCATGCCTGGAAAGCAAATGGCGATTGATGCTGATTTAAATTCAGGATTAATTAATCAGGATGAGGCCAGAGCGAGGAGGGAAGACGTTGCGGCTGAGGCGGATTTTTATGGTTCCATGGATGGCGCTAGTAAATTTGTTAGAGGCGATGCTGTGGCGGGCATCATTATTTTATTTGTCAATATGATAGGCGGTTTGGCAATTGGAGTGGGCCAGCATGGATTAAGCGTTGCAGAAGCAGCAAATGTTTATGTATTGTTAGCCATTGGTGACGGGTTGGTTGCACAGATTCCGGCTTTGTTATTGTCTGTCGCATCAGCGATGGTTGTAACCAGAGTAAGGGGGAGTAAACAGGATATTGGTAAACAAGTGTCTTCCCAGTTGTTTGAAGATCCTAGAACCTTATATATTACTGCCGGAGTTTTAGGCTTGCTGGGTATTATTCCGGGCATGCCGAATTTGGTGTTTATTCTGTTGTCTCTATCATTGATTGCTGCAGCTTTTCTTATCAGTCGCCGTCAACAGAAGGAAGAGGAAAAATTGTTAAACATGGAGAGCATGGCGTCGTCTCAGAATCAATTGGCTAGAACAGAAATCAAGGAGCTGGGTTGGGATGATGTGATGCCGGTAGATATAATCGGTCTTGAAGTGGGTTATCGTCTAATTCCCTTGGTTGATAAAAATCAAGGTGGCCAATTAATGACACGAATAAAAGGCGTGCGTAAAAAATTGTCTCAAGAATTGGGGTTTTTGATTCCATCAGTTCATATAAGAGACAATTTGGATTTATCTCCGACAGAGTATCGGATTTCATTGTTAGGGGTAACAGTTGGAGAAGCTGATATTGCTCCCGATAAGGAAATGGCGATCAATCCGGGGCGGGTTTTTGGTGTAGTTCCGGGAACCGCCTGTAAGGATCCTGCTTTTGGCTTGGATGCGGTTTGGATAGATGCTTCCCAGAAAGACCATGCTCAAACTTTGGGGTATACCGTTGTTGATCCGGGTACGGTAGTGGCAACGCATCTTAGTCATCTTTTGCAAAACAATGCTCATGAGTTGTTTGGCTATGAAGAGGCGCAGCAACTTTTGGAAAATTTAAGCAAACAGGCGCCGAAGCTTGTTGAGGATTTGGTTCCAAAAACCATACCGTTGGGTTTGCTAGTTAAAGTTTTGCAAAATTTGTTGCTTGAAAGGATTCCAATCCGAGATATCAGGACGATAGCCGAAACTTTGGCGGAGTATGGGGTCAAGAGTCAAGATCCGGACATCTTAACTTCAACAGTTCGTACAGCACTAGGTAAGTCAATTATCCAGGAAATCAATGGAGTACATAAGGAAATCCCTGTTATTACGCTTGATTCAGGATTGGAACAGATATTGCATAAGTCATTGCAGACGGCAAGTGATGGCGGTGCTGGCCTGGAACCGGGGCTAGCTGAGCAAATGCATAAATCTTTGGAAGAAAATACCCAGAAAATGGAAATGGAGGGGCAATCGGCAATTTTGCTGGTATCTTCATTTATTAGGCCTTGGTTGGCGCGCTTCGTCCGTTATTCGATACCTGGTTTACATGTTCTGGCCTTTAGTGAAATCCCTCAAGATCGGCAGATCAAGGTGATTGCGACAGTAGGGCAGCGCTTACAATAGTTTTAAGAGGTCTCGCGATGAAAATTAAACGTTTTTTTGCAGCAGATATACGCCAAGCCATGCGCATGGTTAAAGAAGAATTAGGCCCGGATGCCGTTATCATGTCGAATCGTTCTTTGGATGGTGGAGTTGAAATTGTTGCAGCTCGAGATTTTGACGAACAAGCCGTGCATAAAGATCTTCTTCAGAACGAACAAGCAAATAATCCTGTCAATAAAACTTCTCCTAAAAAAACCTCATTTCCGAGTTTTGACGCAGTAAAGAAGAACGCGCATTTAATCAGCAGCCCGAAAAAACGCGGCAACGAAGTTGAACTTCCATCACGCAAAAGTCTTGATCAGTTTCAGGGTTATGCTGAGAGAGCCCAAATAGTAGCGATTCCTCAGCAAAATATACGAGAAAAGCTAAAATTGACTGAAAAAGCTGTATCTGAAGCTGCGGAACTGAAGATTAATACCGGTTCTGAACCGGTTAAAGCTGCTCAGCAGTTTTTCTCTCAGGATACATTTATGGATGAAATGCGAAAAGAAATGAAAGAACTAAGGAATATGCTGGATAGTAAGCTATCCAAAATAGTTGTAAACGAGCAAGGCAGTGATCAGCCTTCTAGACTAGAATTATTAGGTCGCTTGGTTGAATCGGGTTTTTCAAAAAGATTATCAACTAAAATAGCTAATAGATTAGGTAGTCATAAAACATTGGATTTGGCTTTAATTAAAGCGCAGGAAATGTTGGCCAGAATTATACCTATTGTAGATGATAACTTACTTGAGAACGGTGGGATTGTTGCATTGGTTGGGCCGACCGGAGTAGGCAAAACTACTACAATTGCCAAGCTTGCCGCTCAATTTATACTTAAGCACGGAAGTCGTGATGTTGCACTGATTACAACCGACAATTACAGGATAGGCGCACATGAACAGCTTAGTATTTATGGAAGAATTTTGGGTGTTTCTGTCAAGGTGGCTAATAATGCAGAAGAATTGCATCGTCATGTCCAAAGTTTTTCAGATAAACGATTGATTTTGATAGACACAGTAGGCATGAGTCAAAGAGATATGAGATTAGCGGAACAAATTCAGACTTTACGGCAAGGTAATCTCCCGATTCATTCGTATTTGGTTATCTCTGCAACCAGTCAATATAAAACTGTACTGGAAATTATTCAGGCATTTCAAATTTCTGAACCGAAAGCAGTGATACTGACCAAATTTGATGAAGCTGTCAGCAAGGCAACGGCGTTATCTGCAATAATAGAAAAGCGAATTCCCTTGTCGTTTATTACTGATGGACAGCAGGTCCCGGAAGATATTTATGCTCCTGAAGCGGAAACTTTGATACAAAAATGTGTGGCGATTGGTGAAGAAGACTATGATTATAACGAAAGATTAGATCAAGACGACAGGCTTGTTGAACACTATGCATAGCCCAATTGATCAGGCGGCTGGAATCAGAAAAATGAGACAAATAAAACCGGTTAGAGTGATTGCTATTACCAGCGGTAAAGGCGGGGTTGGAAAAACCAATCTTTCCGTCAATATCGGTGTTGCAATGTCAAAGGCCGGGCGGCGCGTGGCAATTCTGGACGCCGATATGGGCTTGGCGAATGTGGATATTCTATTAGGTCTGTTTCCGGAATTCAACCTATGGCATGTCATGAATGGTGAGAAAACACTCAGGGAAATTATGATGGTTGGACCGGGTGGCTTGAAAGTGATTCCGGCTTCAGCGGGTAT
>CAVUMJ010000239.1:0-7207 GCA_963741375.1 uncultured Pseudomonadota bacterium | reverse complement strand
AAATCAGATGCGCGCATATCGGTGGGAATATCTTTTATTTGTCTTGCTGCATAGGCTTTTTACCGCATTAATCCAGGCTATGAATCTAGTCATCCTAGAAACCGTAGTTGACCGTTCAACTGCGGTTTCTAGGATCATCCGGATTAACAGGGTCTAACGGATATTTTGAGAGCAAACTGATAATCCTAGAAACCGCAGTTGAACGCTCATAAACATCAAAAAAACAATGTAGTCAATAAGATAATGGCATCAGAGAAATCACCTTTTTGGTGAGGCCGCTACGCACCCGATGGCGCCGTTTTCAGGCCGCCCGACTGCGTTGCTTCTCCTAACAGGGGACGGCCCTGCCGCGTCGTCGCGCCTTGCCGGGCAGCCCGAAAACAGCACCCTCGGGCGCGTTCAACTGCGGTTTTTAGGATAATACCAGAAAATTTGTATAGTTTTGTTACGGTAATAAAAAAATTTAATGATAGAACAGAGTGGAGCGGTATAGGGAATAGTCCAGGTTGGGTATATTTATGCTGTTGAACAACACATAAAATGGTAGTAGCAGGATTGGCGCAACTTGGAAATTGGCAGGTAAAAAGTAAAGTTGGATTGACCGCTACTGAATGCGCTGAAGGTAGGTTGGGTGGACAGGAATTTGCTCCTGCAATTCCTGCATACACCACATCCATGTAGATAACAGGAATTTGCTCCTGCAATTCCTGCATACACCACATCCATGTAGATAAGAGGAATTTGCTCCTGCAATTCCTGCATACACTACATCCATGTAGATAAGGCGATAGCCGTAACCCAACACGACGGCATTGAAGGTGGCTATAGCTTCGATTGTTGGGTTACGCTCTATCGAGCTAACCCAACCTACGATGGCGCGAATCAATTTATAACGCATTGATTAAAAAAAATTATATCCTTAAGTAAGCACCATTCGGTTCTGACCTGTTTTAGGTATTTTGAGTTTTACGTGCGCGGCCCATTCCCATCAGAGCAGTCAAGCCCGATGCAAATAGGATGGCAGGCAACGGTAAGGGCACCGCGGTTAAAGATTCAACATTATAAAAACTTGTTTGAGAAAATTTCCCGGTTACAAATTCATTGATCAGGAAGCTTAACGAACTAGAGCCTTGTAGCATAGTTGGGTCAAATAAGTAAGATACGTCACCGGTTTTACCAACCGGGCCGCCGGTAAATGCCGGATTGGAACCATAACCACCGGTAAACACGGTATCGAACCCAATGACATCCTGCTTGGCATTGTAGCCGAAAGCGGTCAGATTTTCGGTTAATAGGGAACCGTTGGCTCCGGGCAGACCTAGAACATTTCCGGTGATGGATACGGAACCATCCAGGAATGTGCCTTTGGTGCTGAAATCCGCCACCAGGGAATAATGATTGTTGATGACCGTGTAGTCACCGTATGTTGGTGTTGTAATCAAGCCGATTCCGGTTCCGCTAATTTTTAAAGTCCATTCAGTCGTATTGGTGCTGGTAGCCGTTTTGCTGAACGTACCGCTCAAACCACTTTGTTCGGCAATAATATCCAAATAAGCGTTAGGGCTGCCTCCCAGACTGGTAATGTTTAGATTAGGGATGAAATTGACATTAGCAAATGCAGGTTGGACCATCATTAGCGACAGAGGTAATACAAGTAATTTTTTATTCATAAGCATTGAATCCTTGAAATTTAGAATCTGGTTTCTAGCGTGGCCGATCAGTATCGCCCCAGCAAGGGTGTAAATTAACAAAAAAATTTCATTTATTTTTTGCGTTTTGAGCAGATAGTGAAGTCAATCGCCTGCCGGTAGCTACTAGCACGGCGCAGATCGCATTTAATTTAAATTGATTTGTATGATGCTTCATGGTAACTCCCGAAATTGCCCTTTTTATTGATTTATTAAAGTTAAGATCAACTGCTTGTTTAATGCGCAAACATTTTTCTTTCAAATTCAAAGAGGTAATCTGGCTGTTCGTTTAATACGAATCCGGTGACTTTCCATTCAGACTTTATCAGACTGAGTTAGCTTTTTCTCTTAGCCGCTTTTTATCATAAAACTTTTGAGTATACAATTGTACATTAAGGAATTATTACAATCTTTTTTGACCTTGATTATCATCCTATAATCTTGTGTAGGCTTTGATGATTTGTTAGAGCTGCTTTTTGGCTGTTGTCTTTGATTTACTCAGGTTTCACCGTCCGATTAACCAAATCGGCAATCTGAACGGCGCTGCCGTTCAGCATCATGGTCATATGATCCCCGGAAACCTGGTAGGATGAAAAGGAATCCGGCAGATAGCCCTTCCAATAATAATCCGGTGTGACAAATTGATGGAATAGTTTTTCGGTACTGAGATGTTCGGTGATATAGATCAAAATAACTTTGCCGGAGAAATTCCTGACCGTGTATTTGGCTGCAATAGGCCTGACTTGTGTAAAGTCGAAGTCTTCAATCAGATAGGAATAAGGCTCATCGCTGCGAGTGGTGGTGGTAGTCCGGCGTAAATGTCCGGGCAAATGTTTCAAAAAATTACGAATTTTGTTTACATGGAACGATGCAGGTCTTAAAAACAGATTTTTAAGGATTTTATGGTATGGCAACAGTTTACGCATAGGCGCATTCGGAACGGTTGCATCCATTAAAAATACGCAGCCTATTTCCTCACCGGCCTGAACCAGCTGTTGAGCCATTTCGTAAGCCAGCAAACCGCCATTACAATGTCCCAGCAGGTAATACGGGCCTTTGGGTTGCACCTTGCGAATCTCGGTAATATATTCCGCCGCCCATTCTTCAAAGTTGGATCTCAGCGTCAGCACCGTGCCGGGTGGGGCGGCATAACCATAGCATAATCCGTAAACAGGGTGATCCGGACTCAGGTGATCGATCACTTCCTGATAATCTCTACTATGGTATTCAATCCAGAATATCGCCGGCAGATGACCGCCTGCCTTAATCGGAAAAAGCGAGAAAAACGGCGAATCGGCATGTTGTTCCGGCTGCCGGGCGTAGCTGTTTAACCATTCGGCCTGTTGCGCAACTGTCGGTGAATTAAACACTGAGGCCAGAGACAGTTCGGTGCGGAATTGATGATTGATTTTGGTTAACAAACTGACAGCCAGCAGCGAATGTCCGCCCAGATCGAAAAAATTATCGTGGCGTCCAACTTGTTCCAGCTGTAACACTTCAGTCCAGATTGCCGCCAGTTTTTGTTCGGTTTCGCTTTGCGGCGCCTGATAGTCCTGAGAGGCAAAAGCCTCAACACCGGGAATAGGCAAGGCCTTGCGATCCAATTTGTTATTGGGGGTCAGCGGCAATTTTTCCAGCGTCACCATCGCCGCGGGGGCCATGTATTCAGGCAAAACCGCTTTGATCCTGCTGCGTAATTCGTCAATCACAGTATCGGGGTTGGCGTCGGCATGCAAGGTTAGGTAGGCTACCAGCCTGACGTCTTTTGGCTGATCCTCTCTGGCTAAGACCACGGCTTCCTTAACTTGCGGATGGCCGAGCAATTGTGCTTCTATCTCACCCAGCTCCACACGGTAACCGCGAATTTTGACCTGATGATCGTTACGGCCCAGATATTCGATATTGCCGTCGTCGCGCCAGCGGCCAATGTCGCCGGTGCGGTACATGCGGGCGCCGGCGGCATCGCTGAACGGGTCGGCCGGAAAACGCTCGGCAGTCAGTTCCGGGCGGTTTAAATAGCCCCGCGACACGCCGTCGCCGGCAATATAGATTTCACCTATCACACCCGGCGGCAGCAGTTGCCCCAGTTCATTCAAGATATAAATGCGGGTGTTTGACACCGGGCGGCCAATCGGTATGGGCGCTTTGGCATCGCTGTTGGTGTAGTAATAGCAAGCCACCATGGTAATTTCGGTTGGACCGTATTGGTTGACCACTTTAACCCGCTCTCCAAACAAGGCCGCCACACCGGCGATGTGGTGGGTTTGCAAGGCTTCACCGGAGGTCAGTATGGCGCGTAGGCAGTTGCTGATAGGCTGGTCGAAGCACATGAATATGGCTTGCAGCAGCGAAGGGGTGATACTGGTGATCAGGGTAGCCTGGCTGCGTTGCAATTGGCTGATCAGAGCAGTAGGGGATTTGGCGTCCTCATTACTGAGCAGATACAGACTGGCTCCGCTTAATAAAGCCCCGAAAATATCCCTGACCGATGGGTCAAAGGACAGATTGGTGATTTGGAAAATTCTATCCTGTCCGCTGATTTGATATTCGCGCATCAAAAAGCTGAGATAATTCACCACGCCTTGCTGCCTGATCATCACGCCTTTAGGACGGCCGGTGGAACCGGAGGTATAAATCACATAGGCAAGATTGTCCGGCGTGCTCAGATTGTCAAGATTGCCGGCAGGCCGCCCGGCAATTTGGCTGCTCCAATCCCGGTCAGGGCAGAACACCGGAATATGCGGCGGGAATTCCCCGGTATAGCGTTCATTGATCAACAGCAATACCGGCGCGGCATCCTCCAGCATATAAGCCAGTCTGTCTTTGGGATAGCTGGGGTCCAGCGCTAGATAAGCGCCGCCGGCTTTCAGCACCGCCAATAGCGCAATCACCATCTCCGGGCTTCTATCCAGGCATATCCCCACCAAAACTTCCGGCCCCACACCGGCTTCACGCAATTTATGCGCCAGTTGATTGGCTTTTTGATTGAGTTCGGCATAACTGAGCTGCTGCTCGCCAAACACGATGGCGATGCTATCCGGAACCTGGCTGACCCGGGCTTCGAATAATTGCTGCAAACACAAATCCTTAGGGTAGGCCGCTACGGTTTGATTCCAGTCATATA
Source organism: uncultured Pseudomonadota bacterium (assembly GCA_963741375.1). Taxonomy (GTDB): domain Bacteria; phylum Pseudomonadota; class Gammaproteobacteria; order Methylococcales; family Methylomonadaceae; genus Methylomonas. The sequence continues at coordinate 2,395 of CAVUMJ010000239.1, read as the reverse complement.
GCACAGTCCGGCGTTGCGACGGGCTAAGCGCGTCAATAGACAGCAAGTCTTGATCGGAACGGTTTTGCAGGCAGAGGCTAAGCCGTTGCAATACGTTGATCAGCATATCGCAGACTTGCCGAGGGTCCACAGAACTATCGGTTTGCGCCGCCAGCGTTAAATGGGAAGGCGAGTCGTCCACGGTCACGTAAAATGGATAATTGGTGCGGGAAGAATTGCCGGAGATTTCGGTTATACCGTCCAGAAAAGCGTTATCCAGGATTTCGTCGTCAATTTGGTGCCGGTAATTTAATAAGGCGGTAAATAGGGAGGCAGGAGCAGCTATGCCGCTGCAACGCTGCACCAGACCTAAGGAAGCGTCTTCGTGCTGCATTAATTGCACCAGCAAGCTCCGCATTTCCTGCAGTCCGGACTGTACGGTCAAACCTTGCAGGTTAATATGCACCGGCAGGGTATTGATAAACATGCCCAGTACTCTTTCCGCACCTTCACCACTCTGCATTCTGCCGAACATCACCGTGCCGAAAACGACATCCTGCCTAGCTGAAGTACCGGCTACAACCAAAGCGTAGGCCAGATGAAACAGCACGGCAACGCTGATGCCGCTGTTTTGCGACAAAGCCCGGATGCTTTCAGCTAATTCCGCATCCAGCGTGACAGAAAATTTTAAATTATTGACGTTATCGGTAAGAGTGTTCGACAGGCCGTAAGGTAGAGTCGGCGTATCGACGTTGCCCAGTAATTGCCGGAAATAAGCTTCATGCCAGGCTTGGCGGTTAGACAGCCTGATATGTGCGACAAAATTACGAAATGGTATTGGCGGCGGCAGGCTATCGCCCTGATTGCGCATCAAGGCCTGGATTTCATAAAACAGAATTTCCAGCGCGGTATGGTCTATGACCAGATGATGCATGATCAATATTACCAGCCAGCGATGATTAGGCTGATCAAAACATTTGAACAGCCGGTACATCGGCGCTTGTTGCAGGGAAATCCGGAAATGGCGGTTATTAAAGCGTTCGGCCAGTTGCGCGGCAATATCGCCCTGTAGCGGATTGAATTGCAGTTCAGCAACATCCAGGTTATGTTTGCGCCACACTACTTGCACGGGTTCCGGCAAATCTTCCCTGACTATAGTGGTGCGCAGGATATCATGTCTGTCTGCCACTGCTTGAAAGGCGTTGACGAAGTCAGTCAGACGCTCGCCGCTGTCGAAAGCAAAAATGCTATTCATCAGATAAGTGTCGCCGGTTTCATTCAGCAAATGATGAAACAGAATACCTTCCTGAAGCGGCGTCAACGGATAAATATCCTGGATATTGGCGCAGCCGCCCGCAACTGTGGCGGCAATGCTGTGAATATCGGCCTGATTCAGCTTGATCAGCGGCAACATGTCCGGGGAAATGTCATGGCAGTCTGCCGGAATCAGATTGGCCGGTATGGCAGTAACCGTGCTATTTTCAAGTTTTAAAGCAAACTCGGCCAAATTGGGAGACAGGAATAAGCTTTGGACTTCGACCTGCAAATTCAGCTTGCGTAAATGCGCCATCATCTGAATGACCAGCAGGGAATGGCCGCCCAGTTCAAAGAAATTGTCATGGCGGCCGACTTGTTCGACTTTCAGCAGCTCGGCCCAGATTTGCGCCAGAGTTTCTTCGATCAGGCCTTGCGGGGCTTAGCAATACGTAATGGTGCCAGTAGGTTGCGCCAGCGGCAACGACGTATTGCTCTGCATGTTAGCTCGCCGAATTTCAATGTAAGTATTTGCAAATAAAAGAAACACATTGGCATTGAGGGTGCACGTAACGCTACTGCGTGGCCTGAGGGCCACACTCCGGAGGAAGTATGCGACTAAAATCCCTGTTGGGCCTCGTCGTTGCTCTAGGAGTAGTTTCCTTTCTAGGCGCGCCGGCGGCCTTTGCTTCCAGCAACCTCGTCACCAACGGCAGTTTTGAAACTGGTGATTTTACCGGCTGGGGTGGCGATCAAGCGGCGCTTTTGTGGTATCGGGTGCCTTCGATGATTACACCGGTGCCGAGGACGGCAACTATTACGCCGTCATGGGCCCTGCAATGCCGACGGAGATCGTCCCAGCCAGACAATCAGCGACGTTGCAGGAGCAATACGATGAGTCAGGCGCCAGCAGGGCCGAGCGGCTGCGCGCCGGTGCGTCCTTCGCGCTCCAAGAGGCGACCGACGACGGTCACCGCGGGCTTCCGGTCGACGCTCTCGCCACCCTCGCCACCAAGCTCCTCGACGTCGACAAAACGCTTGTGAGAGCGGGGTCATTACGAGCTCGCCGGAACCGAGGTCGTTGGCGACACGATGGGCGGGGTGGCGTGCGTTTTCCTGCGCGGGCTTCATCATCGCCGAGCGCGGCGTGGCCGAGCGGCTG
>CAVUMJ010000238.1:0-13159 GCA_963741375.1 uncultured Pseudomonadota bacterium | reverse complement strand
TCTGCCGGCTTTCTTCATATCGCTAACGGATTACGCAGACCAATCGACATTCCAAAGCTGCTGTTTGCCCTGATTTGTTTCACCTCGATACCCTTTGTCATTTCTTTAAGCCGAATGTTAAAAGCTGAAGAACTTGGCGCATTCATCTTTGCCCTTAAATGGAATTTAGCTGCCGGATTATGGTTTTACCTTGAATTAATTTGGTTTATCGCGCAATTTACCAAGAAATATTCACCGCCTTTACTGATTGCCCTCAGCATCATTTTCTGTGTGTTGCTACTGGTCAATTATGCGCAGCCATACGGCCTGCAATATTCTGAGATCAGCAGTCTCAAAACCCTGGAATTGCCTTGGGGAGAATTTGTTTCACTGACAATAGGTCAAGTCAGTGAATGGTATTATTTTTCCATGATCATGTTTTTCATCTGTTTTTGTTATATCTTTTATGCCTTGATTACTAATTACCGCCAGACCCGCAAAAAACATCTATTAGGAATGATTTTTGCCATTGCATTTTTTATGGTTTGCGTGATTGAAGGCACTCTGGCCAGACTATCCATCATCAATTTTATTTATTTGGGCCCCTACGGCTTTATGGGTTTGATTATCGTCATGAGCATGATACTCGATCACGATTATCATCAAAACTTACGTGAAAAAGATGAAAAACTACACTATCTCTACAAGTTGTCTCCGCTGGGCATCGCCCTGACCGACATGCAAGGCCGGTATTTGGAGTTTAACGAAGCCTTTAGCAATATCAGCGGTTATCCGGCTGATGAGCTCAAGAATCTGGATTACTGGACGCTGACGCCGAAAAAATATGCTTCGCAAGAAGCGGAGCAACTGGAATCTCTGCAGCGCTTGGGATACTACGGACCTTATGAAAAGGAATATCTCAATAAAAATGGAGAACTTGTTCCCATTCGCCTAAACGGCGTGCTGATAACCGGTTCTAACGGACAGCACTATATTTGGTCAATTGTTGAGGACACCACTTTATGGAAGCAAACCCAGGAAGCCTTACGAAGCAGCGACGAACGTTATAGGCTGATTGTTGAAACCAGTAGTGAAGGCATCTGTTCCATAGACAATGCCTTGCGGATAACCTTTGTCAATTCCGCCCTGTCTCAAATGCTGGGCTATGCGCCTGAACAAATGCTAGGCCGCTTATTCGAAGACTTTTTATTTATAGACGACATTCCCATTTTCAGGCGGCAAATGCAATTGAGAACGCAAGGTAAAAGTTCTCATTACGAACCGCGTTTTCAATGTCATGACGGCAGTCTTTGCTGGTGCTCGATAACCGGCACGCCCTTGAAAGATAGTCAAGGCAACCAGATAGGCTCATTTGCCATGGTCACCGATATTACCCAGCGCAAACATGCCGAAGAAGAGATGCAGCTTGCCGCACTGGTTTATCGAGCCAGCAGTCAGGGAATGATGATTACGGACGCTGATAATCGCATCATTACCGTAAACCCGGCCTTTGCGGAAATAACAGGTTACCGCATTGAGGAAGTCCTAGGCCACTATCCGAACCTGTTCAAATCGGATTTTAATGACGAGACTTACTATGAGGCCATGTGGGAATCGATCAACAACACGGGTAAATGGCAAGGAGAAATTTGGAACAGGCGCAAGTCCGGGGAAACTTTTCTGGAGTTTCTGACCATTAACACTATCTATCGCGATGACGGTACCGTTTATCGCCGGGTTGCGCTTTTTTCCGATATTACGGAAGAGAAGAAAAACGAAGAATTAATTTGGCGGCAAGCCAATTATGATTTTCTGACTGACCTGCCTAACCGGCGGATGGTGCAGGACCGCTTGAAAGAGGAAATAAAAAAATCCCGGCGGGACAAAAGGCAGCTAGCCTTGTTATTTATCGATATTGACCGTTTCAAAGAGGTCAACGATGCGTTTGGACATGAGACTGGTGATAATTTGCTCAAAGAAGCCTCGAAACGCATGATTGCCTGTATGCGGGATACAGACTTGGTAGGCCGGCTGGGCGGCGACGAATTTGTGGTTATTTTGAGCGACCTCCATGATATTGGCGGCGTAGGCCATATTGCCAATACGCTTCTGGTCAACCTGGCTAAGCCGTATTTATTGGACGATGAATCCACTTACATTTCGGCAAGTATTGGCATCACCATCTATCCTGACGACGCCAATGATGAATCCACTTTGCTGAAAAATGCCGACCAGGCAATGTATGAGGCAAAAAGACTGGGCAGAAACCGTTTCCATTATTACACCCCGGCCATGCAGAAAGCGGCAAACTACCGGATGCGCATCACCAACGATTTGCATAACGCAGTGGAAAACAATCAATTCCGCCTGTATTACCAGCCTATTGTCGAAATGGCGACGGGCGCCATTCATAAGGCGGAAGCGCTGATTCGTTGGCAACATCCCAAGCTTGGGATGGTTAGCCCGGCTGACTTCATCTCCATTGCCGAAGACACCGGCCAGATCGTTAATATCGGCCACTGGGTATTTCGCCAGGCGGTTGCCCAAGTGATTCGATTACGGGCCAACTTTCATCCCGATTTCCAGATTAGCATTAATAAGTCGCCGGTGCAATTCACTTCCGAACCGTATTGCCACACATCATGGATTGATCATCTGATAGACGTTAATCTTCCCCCGCAAGCCATTGTCGTGGAGATAACCGAGAGCTTGCTGATGGAAGTCAGAGATGAAATCAGCAATCAATTACTGACATTCAAAGACTATGGCATACAGGTGGCCCTTGACGATTTCGGCACCGGTTATTCCTCGCTTTCCTACTTAAAAAAATTCGATATCGATTACATTAAAATTGATCAATCCTTTGTAAGAAATCTTAATCCGGGCTCCAACGACATGGCGCTTTGCGAAGCGATTATCGAAATGGCCCACAAACTGCAGATCAAGGTCATCGCCGAAGGCGTGGAAACAGAAGAGCAAAGCCAATTGCTGAAATACTTGTGTTGCGATTACGGACAGGGCTATCTATTTTCAAAACCGATGCCCGCCAATGAGTTTGAGGCATTGTTATCGAACACCGATCTTGCCCACTTGCCGCAGACATTACGCTAACTCTCTGTCAAACAGAAGCGTTGTTAAACATTAGTCCGGTAGGCTTGGCAAAGCTGGGTTTCACTATCATCCTCCAGTTATGATCGTATCTGTTGATTTGAACATTGCACTGATGATTGACAAAATCACAGGTTTACGGCATTGACTGCGCTAATCATGGTTTTTAATTATACTGTCACAAAGTTTTCTTAAACTTTATAATAGAAAATTCTGTTTTGTTAAATCAGTTGTTTATTGCCTAATTCGAGCGTATCCCTAATGAAAGTTTTCATAGCTAGCCTGCTAAGCATTTTTTTAATGGTGATTTCCACTGCCGCCAGCGCCAGCGCCATCAAACCCAAACCCGGCCAGAAGTCGACAAACTGTTACTATAATTTCGGCCCTAAAGTCGGTCAGGAAGAAGACTTGGCGGGACGCTCCAAACCGGTTCTAATCGGCAAGCCATGTAAAGACAGCGAAGGCAGCACCGGAATTTCGGTCATCAGCAAGGAAGAGGAAGAGGCCGAAGAAGCTGAAGAAGCGGCAAAATCAGCCGGGGTAAAAGCCCAGGCCGCAAAAAAACAGGCTGAAGCCAATATTGCCTCATCCACTGTTTGCCAATTCAATCAAGGGCCAAGAGCCGGTCAAGCGGAAAACTACACCGGTAAAATTGCTCCGCAACCTTTAGGCAGCGAATGTACCGATGGTCTGCGTAGCGTTGGCAAAATTATTGCCGAATAACAGAATTTTTTAACAAAAATCCGGACTTGCGTGAACTTTTTTCCTTAACACAAGTCTTAGCGGCTTTTCAATAGATCCCTTGGCAGCCGTATCAGACAACTCAACTTATGAGTTAATCCTCTCGGCTTTACCCTCCCTATCTTGGTCAAATCGGGCTTTTACTTCATCAAACTGAAATATTTTGAAGTTAATCTCAAATCGCTAAATTAACTTCATCCGGACTTTTCATGTTTACTATAATAAAAAATTCACAAAAAAAGGCGCTGTTCGCAGCTGCCATTTCTCTGGTTTCGGCGATTAATGTTGCTCCTGCATTGGCATCCGATCCAGTGGTTTTGACCTTCTCTACAGTAGGCGACTCCAGACAAGACCCTACCACCCCTGATGAGACAGTGATTAACCCGGCTATGGTTGGCGTTGGCAACTGCCCAATCACTACCGGAACCGGCACGATTGCCAACCCGGGCTTAACAGGCCAGGATTGCAAATGGCAGCAAAACACGACTGCCTGGTCGCGTATTCTGCGCACCATTCAATCCGAAAAATCCAATCTGTTGTTTTTCAACGGCGATATGATCATGGGTTATGGTTTGGCTGACATTCCGGTCAGCAGAGCCTCAAGCGTTTCAATTCCTGTCGCCACTACTGCTACGCCAAATCCGGCTGACACCGAAACACCTACGGCTTTGACTATCAGTACGCCTGCCAGTATCAGCAGCGTGGTCACTTCCGACTTGATGCAGTTTTATCAACAATACGGTTTTTGGCGCGGTATGGTTGCCAATCTGATGGAAACCGGCACTTATGTTGTGCCAGTCCCAGGTAACCACGAAACCGAATGTAAACGTTGCGGCAAAAAATCTCAATGGCAAAACGAAAACGCCTGGCGCGACAACATGGGCGACCTGGTTCTGGATAAAACCAGATTAAACAACATTTTGTCTTCAACCGGATTGAGCTTGAACGCTTCAACCTGGAGTGTGGCAAACACGCCTAGCTCAACTGCTGTGATCAACGGTGTCACCAATCCTGACGGCATCACCACTTCTCAACAACAGTTAAGTTATTCTTTTGACATAGGCACAAACCACTTCAGCGTGATCAATACCGACCCTGCCGGTAACGACAGCCACGCCCCATACAACTGGCTGGATGCCGACCTGACTGCTGCTGTAGCCAATGGCGCGACACATCTGTTCGTATTTGGTCATAAACCTGCGTTCTACTACTATTATGCCGGCGCTAACGTTGCCGGCACAGGTGAAACAACCAGCTCTTCATCGTCACTTTACCTGGCTGACAACACAGCAGGCACCAACTTCTGGAATGTGATCATGAAGCATAACGCCACTTATTTCTGCGGCCACGAGCACATCTACAACGTCTCACAGCCACAAAATAACGCTACGCCAACCGGCGGCCCGTCATATCAAGTCATCGTTGGCGCTGGTGGATCACCGTTTGATGATTTATTGTCAACGACTTCTCCAGCCACACCTGAGTCAGTTGGCGTGCAAACGACAGAACCTACCGGCACTGTCACAGCTTTAGCCAGCGACCGTATGTACTCATGGGCGACCGTCTCCATTCATAAAAGCGGCGCCGTGGTGATGAATACTTATGGCTTCGATACCACATTGACCAATCCAATTGTGAATTTGGGCACTTTCACTCTGCCAACTGCACAATAATCGTTGTCTAAAAGGAAATTCTTATGAAAAAAATTAACTCTGTTTTTGGTGCGGCGGGCTTGGCATTATTGCTTTGCCAGCAAGTCCAGGCGGATACGGTTAATACCATCTCTACCGGTACGCCAACCAATACCGAAAGCTTGCTGCTGAACAGCGGCCAATGGCTGGCCGGCGAGTTTACCCTTAGCCAATTTGAAACGATCAATACTCTTGAGGGTTATATTGTAAGCAACGGCGACACCACTCAAATCGGCAATACTTTCACCATTTCCGTGTATGACAATTCCCCGTCCGGCGCCCCTTGGCTGGCTAGCGAAGAGTACTTCGGACAAGCCGTATTCAATGGCGATGGCTGGAACGGTTTGACAGGCATAACCGGCCTGCAATTGTCTGCCGGCACCTACTGGGTGGCTTTTGAAGTGGGCTCCAACGGCGACAGCGACAGCCTGCAAGCTTATATGCCGGTCACCACCCCTAATCCATTAGCGGCTTATGCCTGGTATGACGGTGTTTCTACCAGCGGTTATAATCTGGTAAGCGGTTCAGGCTATGACGTTGGCGTACAAGTTGCCGGCACTGTGCCGTTACCATCCAGCTTATTGCTGTTTGCTACCGGCATATTCGGGTTTGCCCGTTTCGGTAAACGTAAAGCTGCTTAAAGTATTACGCCGGCTATAAAACTAGCCCTGCCCGTTTGTTTACGGGCAGGGCTTTTTTGATTTCAGGTAGCAGTAAATAATGACGCCACAGTTTTAGAAACATTGACCGCGCCTTTGTAAATTTCCTTCATGACCGCCGATACTTGCGAAATTTGTTCATTGCTGGATTGGGCGCTATTTTTGACGATTTCCATCCGCTCAGTCACCATTGAAGTCAAGTTACGATTAGCGTAGACCACTTGGTCAATTTCGGCAGTCGATTTGCTGGTTCGCGCCGCCAGTTGCCTGACTTCGTCGGCGACAACGGCGAAACCTCGTCCTTGATCGCCTGCCCGCGCCGCTTCGATGGCGGCGTTTAAGGCCAGTAAATTGGTTTGATCGGCAATTTCGCGGATCGTCGATACAATGGCTTTAATGCTGGAGGATTGCTCGTTCAATTGCGCGATTACATCGCTAACCTGAATGATTTGCTTGGTGATTTCATTCGACATTTCAACCGACGTGACCAACAGATTGGCGCCGCTCTGGGCGATTTGGCTGGTTTCTTCCGCCGTTGCAAACGACATTTCCGCCGCTTGAATCACATTGGTATTCCGGTTGACTTTACTGGTTATATCGGCCGCAAATTTGATGACCTTCACGACTTGACCATCGGCATCGAGCACCGGATTGTACGATGCCTCCAACCATACGCTTTCGCCTCGTGAATTGCGGCGCTGGAATTCTCCGGATTGATATTGACCGCGCCGCATCTCTTCCCAAAAAGCCGGATGGTCGCTGTAGAATTTTTCAAAACATAGCATGCGATGATGTTTGCCGACAAGATCGGATAAATGATATCCCATTAAACTCAGAAAATTGTTGTTTGCGCTGACGATTTGACCGTCCGGCGCAAATTCGATGACCGCCATCGATCTGTCCAATGCTTGTTGAATGGCCAGTTGATCGCGCAATTGGTTTTGCGTTTCAGTTACGTCGGCGGCAATTTTAAATACTTTGGTTACATCGCCTTGCCGGTTAGTGACTGGGAAATAAGTGGCTTCCAGCCAAACGGCTTTGCCGTTTTTGTGCCGGCGTAAAAAGGTTCCACTTTCTTTTTTGCCCGCTCTAAGCTTGTTCCAAAACAACTCGTATTCGCTGTTGTTTACATATTGCCGGTCGCATAAGATTTTATGGTGCCGGCCTTCTAATTCGCCGGATGTATAACCCACGGTATCCAAAAACAGTTGATTGGCGCTTATAATTGTCCCATTAGGCAGAAACTGAATAGTAGCCACGTTGGCATTGATCGAGTTACTCAAATCGGTCAATTCAGATAATTGACGTAGAGTTTCGGTTAAATCGGCTTTTAGTTTCTTGCAAAAGAAATCGAACACTATGTTCTCCGTCGGTTTATTGGAGTAATGTAATTATTGTAGATGACATTTGTATTTTGCGGGGTAGGAAATAAGCAGACCAGGAACAGTATTGGGGATGCCCACTGACTTGGCTAGGAGGCTGTCCGAGAATGTTCTATTCTCGAACAGGGCCATAGGGCGTATTAGCGAAGCGTAATACGCCGGATGATCGAAGGCCAACATGCGGCGCAATAGGCGTTAGCCGTATTGCGCCCTATGCCCTACGATTCCTATTCTCGGACAGCCTCTTAGGTTATCCTTTAAAATAATTGGATGGCAACCTACCAGCAGGGCAATTAGGCCTCAAACACTTCAACGGGCTGCGGCCGGCTAAACAGATAGCCCTGAAAATCCTCACAACCCAGAGATATCAAAAAATCCAACTGCTCGGCCGTTTCCACGCCTTCGGCAATCACCGTCAGCCCCATGCTCTCCGCCAAGGCAATGATCATCTTGGCTATCACGGCGTCATTGGCGTCAATCAGAATGTCTCTGACAAAACTTTGATCAATTTTTAATTGATCCAAAGGCAGCTGCTTCAGATGGTAAAGCGATGAATACCCGGTGCCGAAGTCGTCCAGAGAAAATTGCACGCCCAGCTTTTTTAGAGCCCTCATCTTGTTGACGATATCTTTAATATCGGTCACGAACAGACTTTCTGTCAATTCAAGCTTTAGATTGCTTGGATTGGCGCCAAAGCGGTTAAGCGCATCCACCACCTGTTCCACGAAATCAACCTGCCGAAACTGCCGGACGCTGACATTAACGGCAATAATCAGTTTTGCGGTTTCCGCATGATCAGCCCATGACACCAGTTGAGCGCAGGCAGTTTCCAGCACCAGCTTCCCCAACGGCAGGATCAGCCCGGTTTCTTCCGCCAAGGGGATAAATTCGCCGGGACTCACCAAGCCACGCAACGGATGCCGCCATCGCAACAAGGCTTCTACGCCTTTAATACATCCGGTTTTGTCGACCTGGGACTGGTAATACACCACAAATTGATTTTCCTTTAAGCCTTGACTGAGTTCTTTCTCCAGATTAGCTCGCGCCGAAACCAAAGCCTGCATGGACGGATCGAAAAAACGCAGGGTATTGCGGCCTGCCGCTTTGGCCTGATACATGGCGATATCGGCCTGTTTCAATAAGTCCTCTATGCTGCTTTCCTGTTCGCTAAACAAGGTTGCGCCGATGCTGGGCGTGCAATGGTATTCAATCTCCCTAAGCTGGTAATTCTGGTTAAGGGAAGCTATGATTTTCATGCCGACCGCCTCGGCCTGATTAGCGGCTTCCGCAGGTTTTTCACTCAGGTATTCCAGCATAATGACGAACTCATCACCGCCTAAACGAGCCACAGTATCGCATTCCCGCACACTGTTGGTGAGGCGGTGTGCGGTTTGTTGCAACAACAAATCGCCTTTGTCATGGCCCAGCGTATCGTTGAGAGTCTTGAAATTATCAAGATCAAGGAACAGCAACGCACTATACAAGCCGTTACGGGCGTTACTAGCCATATTCTGCTGCAACCGGTCTCGCAGCAAACGCCGATTGGGCAATCTGGTGAGCGGATCGTAGAACGCCAAATGTTTAATCTCATCCTCGGCGGCCTTGCGCTCGCTGATATCGATATGGGTGCCGACGTAATGCGTGACGGCGCCGGCGGCATCTTTCACCGCAGTAATCGTTAACCACTTAGGAAAGATTTCACCATTCTTGCGCCTATCCCAGATTTCTCCCTGCCAGGAACCGGTGCGGTCGATGCAATCCCACATTTCGGCATAAAAGGCTTCATCCTGCAGACCTGATTTCAGCATATTCATTTTCTGCCCCACGGCCTCGTCAGCAGTGTAGCCCGTAGAATCCGTAAAGGTTTTATTAACCCTCAAAATCACGGAATTAGTATCGGTGATCACCATGGCTTCCTGGGACTCGAAGGCGGTTGCCGCAATACGAAACTCCGCTTCCGCGACTTTACGGTCGGTAATATCAATTGCCGAGCCGACATAACCGGTGAATTCGCCATTTTCATCATGAATAGGCACGCCCTGATCCAGAATCCACCGCCAATCGCCTTGAGCGCGCCGCATTCGGTATTCCGTCAAAATAGGCTGATGATCAAGAATATTTTTGTAATACTCCTTAAAAACCGTGTCCCGGTCGTCGGGATGAATCAGATTGATCCAGGCTTGGTAGGTCAGGGCCTGACAAAACTCAACCCCGGTAAATTTCAGCCAGGTTTGATTGACAAAAGTAGGTTCGCCATTGACATCGGTAATCCAGATCATGGCGGGCGAGGCGTCAGCCATGCGCCGAAAACGCACTTCGCTGACTTTCAAAGCCAACTGCGCCTTTTTCTGAAAAGTCACGTCCCTCAGCGCGCTAGCGAAGAACATGCCTTGATTGGTGTGGATAGGGCTTAAACTAATGTCCACATCAACCTCGCTATGATCTTTTTTCAGCGCCAGCACTAAACGGCCCATGCCCAATGATCCGCTATATGGCGAAGCGGCGAATTGGCTGCGGAGTTCCGGATGACCGGTTTTAAACATTTCAGGCACTAAAATTTCAATGGATTGTCCTATCAGTTCATCCGCCTGATAACCAAGCAATCTCTCACATTCTCGATTGACCATGGTTATGATGCCTTGCGCATCGCTGATTAGCATAGCGTCCGGCGTGGCGTCAAATATGGCGCGCAGATAGGTTTCGCTGGTTTTCAATGCCTCCGGGCTAGGCAATTGCAGCAGTTTTGGAATTAACGGCCAAAATAAAATGGCGGTGACTATCGAAACCAAAGCTGTCGCAAATTTAACCATGCCATCCAGCCAATAATCCGGATGCCAAATGGTCCAAATACTGATGAAATGGGTGGTGCCGCATAAAATAATGAACACCCCAAACAACACAAACACCCATCGGTAGGCCAGATCAGTACGCTTATGAATGAAATACCAGAGCGCAAAAGGAATTGAGTAATAAGCCAGGCCAATCAGCGCATCGCTGACAACCTGCAGCCGCAACATTTCAGGCTGCCACAGATAACAGGCGCCGTGCGGCATAAAACTACCGGAATTAACGATTAAATTATTAAACCAATCACTCATATCATCCTCAGCGACTATCTAATTATTATTTTTCTTAAAATGGCCTATTATCTTAAAAAGAGCGGTTGAATGCCTGATAGCCCGCTTGACCGGAAGTTCAAAGCAAGAATAATACTAACATGAGTGTGAAAAATATCTATTCACCAATCAGGTCTGACCTTACACCAAAAGCCACAGTTTTCAGTCCGTCCGGCTGCGTTGCTCATTCTGATGGAGAAAGGATAATGCCGGGAACCAATGCGCGCCCTGTTCAACGACCCTAACAGCACAAATGGAAACAACGCCATCGGCATCAACAATAACGGCGTGGTTATAGACGACTCCGCCAGCGGCAACATTTTCTTATACAGCGGCGGCGCTTACACGACCCCATCCTATATTTATCCCGGCGCTTACAATTTCGCCGGTATAGACAACTTCCCACGCTCCGCGTCACTGCCGCTAAGTTACCTGCAAGTTTGAGGTTTCAAACAACTGCATAAACGCTGCTTCTACAGCTTGCAAATCAATATCTGCCGGAATACCAGCTTGCCTAATAATCAAGCAATTATCCAAGGTAAATAATTTCATCCGCACTATCGGCTCCGAAGAAAGACCGGCGCTATCCAAATCGGTAATTGCAACATCATATTGCCAGTTGGAGTTTTTGGCGCTGGTGATCATTGCTAAAACAGAATGCCCTACACAGGACGCGGGTTCTATTCCTGAATTGTTGATTTTTAGCAAGCTGCGGTTCGCATATGCTCTACCAAGCAAACAAACTTAACTTTTAGTCACGAGGCGTTTTACTAAAGCCCTTTTGACGAAATTCAATAATTTTGCTGATAATTTGCTTGAACAAAGCAGGAGGCAAAAAGCCATAGTCATAGACTCCGGCTTTTCCAGACACCATCCGTAGATCATATCCCGGCCATATGAATTCATTAAAGTCGTCAAGAATAATCCATGACCGTTCTGCGTCCAAACCAAGATGATTTTTTACCTTTTGCGGAATTTCAATGGCAAAAGCCGGGTTAGCAGGAAGTGTGTGCATGATAGGCGCAACTGTGACTGTCTTGCTATCATTCTCATTCTTGACCACCAGAATAATGGCACAAGGTCTGTCTTTTAAGCCCTCAATTCTTCCTGATTTGTATTCATTACTCCATAAATATGAATGGGAAATAACAAGCCCGGGCTCTGGCTCCGGTAGTGTCATATTAGGCTTTACTTAATCCAATAAAGAATTAAGATGGTCGTGCGACGGGTTCATTTGTACTGTAGCAATGGCGCTAACTGTTTCCTCTGGCAGCTCACTTATATGGTAGGCATGTCTTGAATGAGCTTTGAGGAGCAAATATTCCTTAAAGTCATGTTCGGAAACGAAATATCCGCTTGTCCGCCCATGACTGGTGATCGCTATTGCTTCCCTTTGAACTTGCTCTTTGTATTGCCCGAAATTTTTTACAAACTTGGTTGCAGGAACTTCTAGCATGGCGCACCTCTAAAGCGTAAAATACGTATTTTACGTAATATTCGCAACATGTCAATTTTACTATATCATGACTACCTTATCTATCCGATTGCCCGGCGAAATGGTGGAATATAGTAGCGGTGCTTACATTACCCTCAATGATCCCAATGCCACCTTAGGCCCGTTTGCTACCGGCATCAATAATCAAGGCGAGGTGGTCGGCTATTACAAAGACGCCGTCGGCTGGCTGTTTGTCTGCGTTTTTATGGGTTTGCTGGGCATGATGCGCAAGCGGCATCCCTGAGTTTGAGCGCGTAGCGTGGGCACGGTTTTGCGCCTATGCGGATCGAAGCCACTTTATCGTTCCCACGCTCCGCGTCACTGCCACTAAGTTACCTGCAAGTTTGGGGTTTCAAACAACTGCATAAACGCTGCTTCAACAGCTTGCAAATCAATATCTGCCAAAATACCAGCTTGCCTAATAATCAAGCGATTATCCAAGGTAAATAATTTCATCCGCACTATCGACTCTGAAGAAAGACCGGCGCTATTCAAATCGGTAATTGCAACATCATATAGCCAGTTGGAGTTTTTGGCGCTGGTGATCATTGCTAAAACAGAATGCCCTACAGCTGTGTTGAATATGGCGCCGGATAAGACCAAGGCCGGTCTTCTTTTTCTAGCAGCTTGATCGGTAAACGGGAAAGGAACGACTACCACGGAAAATTTATCAAAGATCCGCATAGGCTTCATCATCAAACGAAGAATCCCATTCGCTCAAAGTTCCTTGTAAAGCTTTTGTATAACTTATATCTATAGGTAGCGCTTTGCGAAGGTGGACACCAGCTTGATCAATTTCAAAGACAATCGCATCACCGTCCCTTAGACTAAGCGCTTCTAGAACCAAATCAGGAATAATGGTTTGATTCTGATGGATTACTTGACTATTGGTTTGCATACATTTAACTCCGGTTTACTCATAAAACTAGGAGCTGTCCGAGAATAGGAACCTTAGGGCATAGGGCGCAATAGGCGTTAGCCGTATTGC
>CAVUMJ010000237.1:0-20502 GCA_963741375.1 uncultured Pseudomonadota bacterium | reverse complement strand
GATAAGGCCGAAGTTAACCATAAACCTGATACAGAGGAAATTATTCAACACAAAAAAGCCGCTTAAGATTTAACCGTCGAGGCGACAACTACTCTGAAAATTTCCGCATCAAGGATGCGGACTTATTGGATTTTCCAGGTTGAAACAGCTTTGTAGGCAATATCACGTTGTTGTTGAGATATTTCGGGGGAATTAAACAAATAGACCATTTGAAACAGATCGGTATTCCCGAAGTAAAAACGATCAATCTCAACATTGCCAACATTAACACTATTGGTGCACACCCCATATTTTGCCTCCAAAATCAATTCGTTGTCAGTGACTAGTATGGGTGTAACAGTAGCTGAAGGACAGTTTTTTAATAGTTTTTCTGTAAAAATATCCAGATATTTTTGTGGAGATATTGTAGGTCTCAATAAATCTTGATATTCAAATGACTCTAACCAGGCACCCGAATATTGTTGTTTGGGTTTGGAAAATACCTCGTTAATCGACTTAATGGCATTCTGATCCTGTATGGCTTTTTCTTGACTAGCCGAAGTGGTTTGGCGCGGCGTCATACCGGCCGGTCTTACCCAAAGCATTGACTGGTATTTGTGCGGGATAGTCTCGAATCCCATGTATACCCAGGTTTCAGGACTTGGTAATACGTCAGCAATAGGTTGTCCGCTCTTGTTATCGAATGCCATGGTTATATTATCTGGCCTAACGCAGCCATTTAAAAAACATATCCAGAGTACAAACGATACTGATGCAATTTTTTTCATGGGAGCTTCTTAATTAGGTTGACGATTTGCTGCGGCAGCTGATGCCACAAATATGTGGTGAATCCTTCCAATTGAATATTTCCTTCGACCATGTGTCAGCACAAGACTTGGCACTAACAAAATGCAGCGCGTAGGATGGGTAGAGGCGATATCACGAAAAAGCTATGACTTACTCCAAATCTAAATCCATTTCTAAATTCTTTCAGCCTGCCCAATCACCACAGGTTTAACAAAATCATGAAAAGCGGAAACGGCGTCAGTTCCAATATTACTACACTGCTGGTCGTGGTTAAATTAATGCAATTTAATAATTTTCTTCCGTACCCCCTCCCTTTAAATTACAATAATACTCCCGCCGAATGATACCTTTTTAACAACAGGACATTGCTTTGCCTACAATTTCAATGTTTTATGGAATTATCATTCGCATGTATTTCGCACCCGGCGAGCATCCGCCACCATACTTTCATGTCACTATGCCAAATTTACGGCTACGATAGATATACGCACATGCGAATTGATTAATGGTAATTTGCCAAGAAAGCAAATTAGATTGGTCTTGGCATGGGCTGAGTTACATCAAGAAGAACTTATGCATGATTGGAATTTGGTTATGGATGGCGAGGAGCCCTTCAAAATCCAGCCATTACAATAGGAGAAGATAATATGTACCCATCTGTCATATCTGTTGTTCCAAATGAAAATTATATATTGGATATTACCTTTAATAACGGCGAAAGCGGCAGATTGGATATGAAGCCATACCTGGATTTTGGAATTTTTAACCGGATTAAAGATTACAAGGCATTCGAAAAAGTAACCGTTGCCTTTAATTCCATAGAGTGGGAAGCGGGAGCCGATCTCGATCCGGAGTTTGTTTACGATAAATGTGAAAAATAACTCTAATGATGGCGTAGGCCGGTTTTTTGGCAAAATTTTAAGAAAAAGCAACGCAGACAGACAGCCGGAAAAATGAACGAATTATTTTTTAATAACGGGATGTTTCTTGGCAAGCTTTCTTGGAAGTATCCACATTTGGTAGAGGCTGATGAATAACATAGCTGTTGAAGCCAGCGTATAACCATAGCCGCCGATAATCGTAATCCACGCAAAAGCGGGATTCAATTTGGTTAGCCACCAGGAAATTACATCGATAATCAGAAAGGCAAAAGGGAAAAATATCAAAACCGCTTTGATAACTTCCGGTATTCCTACTGAAAATACAAAAATTGCACCCATCAGCATAAAAATAAAGGCAATACCGAATAAATGGATATGGGACACTTTAGTAAGCGAAGCAATAGAAATCCCGGTATCTATAGTGGCTTTTTTCTGAACGTTTTCCAGTTTGGAAAAATCGGGTAAGGACGAAGCTTCGTTGTGACAAACTGTGCAATACTTTTCAAAGATGGGTTTGAACTTATTTTCCCATTCATCTTTGGGAGCGCCCTCCCGAGCCCATTTGATAAGTTCTATACGTACTTCGGGCGGTGCATTATTTTTCATAGAGCCATTCAGTTTAGCTTCCAAGGTTGTACCCTCCCGGTTTCCATGATAACTATAAGCAATGTCTTCTACAGATAACCCTGGTTTTCCATCAGCCATTCCGTGTGTCAACATAATTTGGGCGCCAGCCATTATTAAACCAAACCCTATGGTCAAAAGGTATCCGGTGAACAGCATCTTTACCGATAATGGCAGCCAAGGTAGACCTTTTTGAGGAATTGCATCATTCATAAGATTTGGTTCCATTCTCTTGCAAGCTATTAGCAAATTTAATCAAGATAAGCCGTTATCACGAAACTACTAATGCTATTAAGTTTTGATTGATTAACATTTAAAATGAATACCAGCCATTAAAGTACAAGGTGTTGTTATCGCTGGCATTGCGGCCTGTTCCGTCATAATTTTTTACAGCGCCATCAAACATAGTATACGCGATGTATTGCGCAGTAAATTTCAGATTCATATAGGAACCTAGACTGGAACCAGTCGTTTTACCAAATGGAATATAGTCAATTTCAAACGTAAAATATTCGCTGTTTGGTCTGTTTGATGGTGAACTTGAATAAAGAATGCTATCAGCATTACCATAAATATGATTGTACCCAAAAACCGCGCTATAAGTTTGATCATAAGTGTACATACCATTTAAGCCAAGAAAACCCAGTTGCTGATTTGGTTGAGCAGCATTTCCCTGATTAAAAGTAGATGTTAGCTGTTGATGTTCCCTAATATACGATGCCTTAAATTCATAAATATTTTTTGGATCACCAAGATACTGATAATTAAAATCAGTGCCTAAATCCGTATATTTGTCATACCCTAAGATTGTAGCATCAGGCTGTACAACGGCATTAAAGCCAAAATGACCCAAGCTGACGTAATGCCCCATCCATTCTTTTTGAAGTGCTATACGCCAATAAGGAGCGCCTCCGTTCAATTTAACTGAACCGCTATTTGCAGTGTAATTTGGGCTAGCAATACTCCATTGCCCCATACCTTTTTGTGCATACTTTGCAAAACTGCTATAAGCGCCTGCTTCAAGGTAAAGCGTATCTGCAAACATGTTGTACAAGGTTGCGCCTCCAACTTGTCCGCCTAATGAGGATAGAATTGGTTTTGCTGCCGGCGTGTTTGTTGCCTGTGAACTTGCATATGGAAAACCCCAAGCCGGAGTTGTATTCCACAAGTCTTGGCTACTTGGATTATTATTAAATGACACACCATATTCAAATTCTTGATCAAAAAATTCATTTTCATCGGTAATACGGATATCGGTATTATCTACCCAAAACCGATTCTGCGGTCCGTTATAAGTTGTCTGAATCAGCGCGCCTAAACGTTCAATTATCCTGCCGCCATAAAATATTGATGCTTGATCTAAAACAACATTGTTATTGGCATTAGGCACATAATTGGTAATTAAATTCGGATCATCGCGTTTAAGGTTTGTGACAGAACCTTCAGCCATACCACTTATACGGCTTAACTGAGAATCATTTGAACCATTTATATAGCCATGCAATTTAAATTCACGTCCATATGGATTAAGATTAGGTCCAAATGCTTGTGTATGACACATTGTGCATGCTTCTCCTGTCTGCCTGGTAAAGGAAGGAATAGCATTAACAGATTGTGATATTGTTAATAAAATTATCAGTATAAAAATTATTTTCATATTTATTGTTTGAATTTAATTCAGATTTAAATTACTAACGATGCTAGTTGGACAAACCAGTTTTTTGGGTAGCAGTAGTATTGACTTGGAGTTAGTTATATTTTGCCTGAGCTCTCAAATGCAACTAGAACAGCCTGCCTACATGATTGGAAATAACCCATGCCAAAAGACTTATGGGCATGACAGTTAAAACCATAAAAAATTTAATACTAACATATAAAGACGATTTGAACTTGGAAATATAGCAATTTTGACGATTACAATTCTCCTTTCCGTTTCAATAACTCCTTAAATTCATCTCGATTTTAAGCGTCCAACCTTTTGACCAATAATTTGGAATTACGCTGATGATTGTAGCCATTTTGCATTTGTTCCGGTAAATCCGCCAATTCACAGGCTACAAAACCTCTTTCCACAAACCAATGCCGGGTTTGAGTTGTGCGGGCGTATAATTGCTTAACGCCGATTGCCTCGGCTTTTTCTGCAACAGAATCCAGCAAGGCATTGCCGCGTTCACCTTTTTGATAATCGGGATGCACTGCCAGACAGGCAATTTCAGCACTGCTGCCGGCATCCATTAAATGCAAGGCTGTACACGCTATAATTAAGCCATCCCGTTCGATAACAGTGTAGTCGCCTATTTGCATTTCCAGCTTCTCACGGGAACGCTTGACTAATATGCCCTGCTGTTCCAAAGGTTTGATCAACTCCATAATTCCGGCGATATCTTCCAGGGCGGCCGGACGTATGGTTTCAAAGTCATTGGCGCTAATCAGGGTGCCTATACCGTCGCGCGTGAACAATTCCAACAACAATGCGCCATCAATATGACGGTTAATCAAATGGGCGCGCTCCACTCCCTTGCGGCAACTTTCCATTGCCGCTTGTAATGAGCGGGCCAGCACATACGGCAAACCCGGAGCTTGCTGAAGCAGCTCGGCAGCCTGTTCGGTGGTCATTTGCTGAATAGGGCTTTGATCAAGCGGCGAAACACAAGCCTGTTCCGTTAACAAGATCAGTTTGTCCGCTTGCAAAGCAATCGCGGTTTCCTTGGCTACATCTTCTGCAGACAGGTTGAAGACTTCGCCGCTAGGCGAATAACCCAAAGGCGAGATCAACACCACATTCTGATTATCCAAATGCTGATCTATAGCTTGAGTATCGATGCGCCGGACTTTACCTGTATAGCAATAATCAATGCCATCCAGCACCCCCAAAGGTTTTGCGGTGACAAAATTCCCTGAAGCAACCCGAATTTTGGCGCCGGCCATCGGCGATCCGGAAACGCCCATAGACAACAAAGCTTCAATTTCCACCCGAACTAGCCCGGCTGCCTGTTTGACATACTGCATGGTCGATGCATCGGTAATGCGTAAATCATGGTGAAATTTTGGAGTATCCCCCTGTTGCTGCAATCTTTCATCAATTTGCGCCCGGATGCCATACACCAGCACCAACCTGACACCTAAACTTTTTAACAAGGCAAAATCATGAATAAGCTTATCGAAATCAGCCTCGGAAACCGCACTGCCGCTAAAAAAAATCACAAATGTGCGATTGCGGTGAGCGTGAATATAGGGTGAAGAATTTCTAAACCAGTTGACAAATTCGTTTTGTAAAATCATTGATCAATTTGAAAAGCAAGATTTAATATTATAATTTGGATAGGCCGATAAAATAATTTATTCGGGAGACTTTTCCATATCCTCTTCAAATGGCGGTTGCTCTTGCTGGTTAAAATCCGGATTCATCAATCCGGCAAATACCGGCATATAGGCTTGCACGATATCATTAATAGCCACTGTGGCATGCTGATACTTTTCCAAAACCTGCCGTCCAAACGGCGTCAGCCGTGTGCCGCCGCCGTGTTGACCACCTTTTGCAGTCTGCACCAGCGGTTGACTAAAACAACGGTTCATCAGATCAACCAACACCCAAGCCCTTCTATAACTCATACCCATCGCTTTACCGGCTGCCGAAATGGAACCTGTTTTATCTATTGTCTCCAATAATTCAGCTTTACCTGGCCCCAAAGCTATTTCACCCTGATGCAACAACCTGAAGGTCACTTTTGGTTTAGGGTTTAAGACAGAGCTCATATCATTATTATTCATATATATTTGCAAATTCAACTAGCTAATAAACTATCCTTCATGATAGACCACGAATAAAAAACTGTGCCGCAAATTTCAAAGTTTAGATTGAACTCTACCAAGATGTTCCATAAAAAATGTTAAACTCAGATACATTCAAAAGCCAACGGTATTTTTTTAATCGTTTTAGGTAGGCATAACATGAAACACCCTGAATTTCCATTAAACGATGATTTAATCTATCTTAATCATGCCGCAGTTGCCCCCTGGCCTAAACGCACGCGCGACGCCGTTATTCAATTTGCCGAACAAAATTGCCGTTACGGTTCAGCTTTTTACCCGGAGTGGTTAAAAAAGGAAATTGACATACGCAGTCAATTACAAAAATTATTAAATGCACCGGCAAGCGATGATATTGCTCTGGTCAAAAACACTTCAGAAGCCTTATCCTTTGTCGCTTATGGTTTGGATTGGCAAAACGGCGACAATATTGTTTCCAGCAACGAAGAATTCCCATCCAACCGAATGCCTTGGCAATCTCTGGCAAATCAAGGCGTCGAATTGCGGCAGGCTGATTTATATAGCGCATCCAACCCTGAGCAGGCATTATTTGCATTAACTGACAAACAAACACGTTTGCTGACCATTAGCTCTATACAATTCGGTACCGGCTTGCGCCTGGATTTGAACAAAATAGGCCAATACTGCAAACAAAATGGAATTTTGTTTTGCGTAGACGCCATTCAAAGTCTGGGAGCGGTTGAATTTGACGTACAAGCCTGTCAAGCTGATTTCGTCATGGCGGATGGACACAAGTGGATGCTGGGGCCGGAGGGTTTAGGCGTTTTTTATACAACCGCCGAGGCTCGCGACAAGCTTAAGCTGACGCAATACGGCTGGCATATGATGAAAAACATACACAATTACGAAAACAAACCTTGGCAGCCGTTAGCCTCCGCCCGCCGTTTTGAATGCGGCAGCCCTAATATGTTAGGCGTCCACGCTTATTCAGCCAGTTTGTCCTTATTATTGGAAACCGGCATGTCTACTGTAGAGTCATTATTAATTGAAAGATCGGATTTCTTGATGGGCTCCATTGCCAAACACCCGGAATTACAATTGATTTCACGAGCTGACGCCGCCTTAAAATCCGGAATAGTGGTGTTTAAGCATCGCCAATTTTCCAATGAAGATGTTTATCAGCATTTGCAAAAAAATGGTGTCATTTGCGCCATGCGTGGTGGTGGCATTAGATTTTCCCCACACTTTTATAATACTTTTGAGGAAATTGACAAAGCCTTAGAAATCAGCTTGATGAAGTAATGCTATTTTAAAGAAAAACAATGTCAGAGCGAAAAGTTTCGCCTATCAACACGCTGACCAGTTAGGCGAGAAATTAGGCAATCAATATTTTGAGTTTATTAAACAAATAGAAATATTTGAATTTGAAAATGCCTTGGAAATTCTGCAATATTTTACCTATTAACTGTGACAGCTACTAAGCATTTTTGAATTTAATCATAGAACCCTATGCTAACCATCATCCAAAGAGTAACACAAGCTAAAGTCACGGTGAATAGCGTGGATATCGGTGTGATTAATCAAGGCATTATGGCCTTACTGGCTATTGAGAAAAACGACACCACCAAACTGGCCGACCGCCTGCTTGAACGTATTGTTAATTATCGAATCTTTGCGGATGCAGACGATAAAATGAATTTGAGTTTACGGGATATTCAAGGCGGCTTGTTGCTTGTTCCCCAGTTTACCCTGGCTGCCGACACCGACCGAGGTAACCGTCCCAGTTTTGCCGGCGCCGCCCCACCGGAAATGGGGCGGGAGCTGTTTGACTACATACTTCTAAAAGCCGCTGACATTTACCCTGGCGCTCAATTCGGTCAATTTGGCGCGGACATGCAAGTCAGTCTGATTAACGATGGCCCGGTGACCTTTACTTTGCGTTGCCAGGAAAAAAACTCATCATAACCGTGCGAAGGCTGAAAGTTAGCGTTCTCCTGATTTTATCAAGGCCTAGCTGCTCCTGAACCTACCGGCACGAAAAACTGATGGCAAATTCGGCAATATAAACTCACGAAACCGCCAGTCCGGATTTCCCGCCAATCTGATTGATAGCTTCCTGATCATGCTCAAGTTCATGATGCTCATGATTATCAGCTTCATTTTCCGGTTCCGGTGGAGCGATAGTCCTGCCCTGCATCAACTCATCAATCTGAAACTTATCCAGAGTTTCCCAATCCATTAAGGCATGCGCCATATTGTGTAAAATCTGAATGTGTTCTTTCAGAATGTTTTCCGCTCGCAAATAATTACTGTCAATAATATGCCTAATTTCTTCATCTATGACTTGTGACATTTGTTCAGACATGGGCTTTGCCTGCGGCCCCATATAACCGCCTTCACTATCACCGTAATCTAAAGGGCCTAAACGCTCTGATAATCCCCACTTTGTCACCATATTGCGGGCGAATTGCGTGGCCCGCTGAATATCGTTGGACGCGCCGGTAGTCACTTTGTTTTTCCCGTAAATCAGTGCTTCCGCAACTCTACCGCCAAACAAACTGGAAATCTGACTTTCCAATTTATCCTTGCTGGCGCTGTATTGATCGCGTTCAGGCAAAAACATGGTGATTCCTAAAGCGCCGCCCCGCGGCATAATGCTAACTTTATATACAGGGTCGTGCTCAGGCACATTTCGCCCAACAATGGCATGACCGGCCTCATGATAAGCTGTCATTAACAAATCTTCCCTGCTCATGATCATGGTGCGCTTTTCCGCTCCCATAATCATTTTGTCGCGAGCTTTATCCAGATCAATCATGCTGACCACCCGTTTGTTATTTCGAGCCGCAAACAAAGCGCCTTCGTTGATCAGATTAGCCAGCTCAGCACCTGAAAATCCAGGCGTACCCCTGGCCAAATCAGTAATATTAACGTCTTCAGCCAATGGCACTTTCTGACCATGCACCTTAAGAATTTGCTCTCTGCCTTTTATATCCGGCAGCCCGACTTGCACCTGACGGTCAAACCGTCCAGGCCGTAACAAGGCTTTGTCCAGCACATCCGCACGGTTGGTGGCGGCGATAACGATAATGCCCTCGTTGCCGCTAAAGCCATCCATTTCCACCAGTAACTGGTTAAGAGTCTGTTCGCGTTCGTCATTGCCCCCACCCATACCGCTAGCCCCACGCTGGCGGCCGACCGCATCTATTTCATCAATAAAGATAATGCAGGGAGCCCGTTTTTTGGCTTGTTCAAACATATCCCTGACTCTGGAGGCGCCTACCCCTACAAACATTTCCACAAAGTCTGAGCCGGATATGGAAAAGAAAGGCACGCCTGCTTCACCGGCAATAGCCCGGGCTAATAAAGTTTTACCAGTACCCGGTGGTCCAACCATTAACACCCCACGAGGAATTTTTCCACCAAGCGCCTCATATTTACCGGGAGCTTTCAAAAAGTCCACCATTTCCACCACATCCTGTTTGGCTTCCTCCACACCCGCCACATCAGTGAATCTGACTTTAACCTGATCTTCCGCCATGAGTTTGGCGCGGCTTTTACCAAAGCCATTTGCTCCGCCGCCACCCATCATTTGCTGTTTACGCATAAAATAAATCAGCACGGCAATCAGCAACAAAGTCGGCGCCCAGGAAATAAGAATCTGTAGAAGGGTGGAAGTATGTTCTGGCTTCTCCACTTTGATTTTAACGCCATATTCCAACAATTCATCAATCAACCGGGAATCATTAGGATTATAAGTTGAAAAGCGTGTACCGTTTTCACGGCGGCCATCAA
The DNA here is from genome assembly GCA_963741375.1 of uncultured Pseudomonadota bacterium. GTDB lineage: Bacteria > Pseudomonadota > Gammaproteobacteria > Methylococcales > Methylomonadaceae > Methylomonas. Next base: position 10,645 of record CAVUMJ010000237.1, on the reverse strand, counting down.
CAAAATTACCATCTATGACTACTTCCGTGACAGATTTGCTGCGTACATCTTCTATAAAATCCGAATAGGAAATTTCATAATGCGGATCGTATTCCGGCAGTGATCGATTGAAAACCGCATAAATGCCGATGACTACGGCAATCATGATAGTGGTGTAGATTAGGATTTTTTTCATGGCGCCAAGCTCCTGATTAAACTAAGCATGTGAGACAATTTGAAAAATACAGTTGTGCCGTCTGTTTCCATTATTGTCATTTTTCGCTATTGTAGTATTTAAAGAACTCTGAATCAGCCTTAAGAACCAAAGTATCCTGGGTTTTTTCAAATGAGGTCTGATAAGCTTGCAGACTGCGGTAAAACCCATAAAATTCCGGATTTTTACCATAGATTTTCGCATAAATATCGGCAGATTCAGCATCGCCATGCCCACGAATATTATCTGCGTCGCGCTGGGCATTGGCTATCAATACCTGTTTCTGCTTATCAGCTTCGGCGCTAATCAATTCGGCCTGCTCGGAACCTTGCGAACGAAATTCCCGCGCTACTCTTTCCCGTTCGGCGCGCATCCGCTGGTAAACAGAATTACTGACTTCCGGCGGTAGATCAATCCGCTTTATGCGGATATCTTTCAACTCAATGCCAAATTTTCCGGCAAGCGGTGACAGTTTTTCCAACAGCGTATGGCGCAATTCGCTACGGTCTTCGGAAATCAGTTGTTTGATGGTGCGAACCCCAAACTCGCTACGCATCGCATCTTTCATAATCTGATCCAGACGCAGATTAGCTTGGTATTCGTCTCCACCAACCGTAGTGTAATACAGTCCGACATCACTGATTCGCCATTTGGCAAAAGAATCGACTATGACATTCTTTTTTTCAGACGTTAAAAAGCGCTCTGACTTGGTTTCCAGGGTTAGTACCCGAGCGTCGAAATTACGAACATTGTTAAAAAATGGGTATTTAAAGTGCAGCCCCGGGCCAAAATCATCTTTGACCATTTTACCAAGCTGAAACAATATGGCTTTTTCCTGTTGATTAACGTAAAAAACCGATAAATACGTCCCCAGTAAAATAACAAAAGCAATCGGTAACAATAAATAAGATTTAAGGTTCATGGCGGCTCCGGCTTGGACGAAGTTCATTCACAGGATTTGACTTACGGGTAGCGACTCTATCCTCACTTGAGTTTTCACCCGCCAAATTAGCATCGTTTTGGGGTTTAACTCCACTGCTATGCTGGTTCGGCATAGTGGCAAGCGGCCAAAAAAACTGGGAAGTATTATTTTCGGACTCCAACATGATTTTGTTGACGCCGCTATAAATTTTTTCCTTTGCTTCCAAATATAAACGCTTGCGGGTAATAGCAGGATTTTTTTCATATTCGACCAATACCTGCTCAAATCTTTCGGTTTCACCCTTGGCTTTAGCCACTTTTTCAACGTGATAGGCTTCCGCTTCCTGCAGTAAACGAGCAGCAGCGCCACGGGCTTTAGGAATGATTTCATTGCTGTAAGCTTCCGCTTCATTAATCAGCCGTTGCTTATCTTCACGGGCTTTAATAGCGTCTTCAAACGAACCTTGGACTTCTTCAGGTGGCTGAGCATCTTGCAGATTGACGCTGGCTATCGTAATCCCTGCCTGATAGTCATCCATGGCAGTTTGAATTTCGCGTTTAATTTCCGCCACAATTTCACTTCTACCTTCAGTCAGCACAAAGTCCATATTGTTTTTTCCAATGATGGCGCGTTCCACGCTTTCCGTCAGTTGTTTGAGAGTCGCTTCGCTATCTTTAACATTAAAGACATAATCTTTTGCATTATTAATTTGATATTGCACGGCAAGGCGGACGTTGATGATATTTTCATCGCTAGTCAACATCAAAGACTCTTGGGGTATATTGGCTGATTTGGCAAACCGGCTGGTATCGTGGTAACCAATTTCTATAAATCTTTGTTGTTCAACATTAACTATTTTGACAGCTTCAACCGGAATAGGCAGATGCCAGTTAAGCCCGGGATAAGTGATCTGATTAAATGCGCCAAATCTGGTCACAACGCCACGGCTGCCCTGATCGACAATATACAAGCCGCTGCTTAACCAAAATACCGCCAGCACTACAACTAACGATATGCCCAACTTTTTCACTGAAAAAATTTGTTTGTGAGCCTGAAAAAAATCAAGCCCACGCTGGCTGATTTTTATCCAGTATTTATCAAACTCAGCCCTCCAGTCTGGCGGAGGATTAGGTTTACTGGTATTGTTATTTTCAGATGACATATTTATCCTCTCATACTGATCGCCCATCCAAGGCAACGTTATAATTAGCAATCATTATGCTATAAGCTAACGTGCTTAAAAATACTAATATTTGTAGTAAATTATTCAACACAAAATATACAAAATATCAGCTGTATAAATTATTTAATCTTCGATTAAAGAAAAGACGCTAAACTAAAGAAAAACTTAAATTTTTTTCTTTTTCAATTTACCGCACCTGAAAAATCAGCCCACATTGCCAACAACTTGTTTCCTAAGAACACCCCTTCAAAGCATCTTTTCAACGCCGGCTCTTTATTTAAGTGTAATTTAAGTTTTACTAAAATGTGACAACTTACTGACTGTAAAATTTCAAATTTGTTGCACTGTATCAAAAAATCAACATTGGCTGGAATCGGCATCATCCCGGCAAGTTGAGCAGTAAACACTCAAGAGTTAAGTTTTTATGCCGTTCGGCTACACCATATCACAATTGCTTTAGTTTTGACGTATTCATGGAGCTGTCAACTAAGGTTTCACAGATAATGATTCTTGACATTAATAATTATGAGTTTCAGACTGATAAAAAAATAATCATAATCCGGGGAGTTCATCATGTTACGAGTCAATATTTTCTGTCTGGGGTGTATGCTTTTAACTTGTAGTTTTTCAGCTTTCAGTGCATATAAATTCGCACCAGGAGATGAAGTTTTAACCAATTGTCACGAAATTTATACCAAAGGACGCATAAAAGCGCTCGTGGACGATGGCTACACCGTAGAGTTTCCCAAATCCAGCGGCCCAATCAAATGCCCGCCTTTTCGCTGGCATGCTGAATTTGTTCAAGGTTTCCAGTCTGTTCCGGAATACCGCTTAAAATTTTTTGGCGGATTAAAACGCGACATTGTGTTTCGAAAAGGCCAAACGGTTTTACTGCGTTTTGATCCTGACAAAAGGATCACCCAAAACCAAAGCACTGTCGATATCGAAGCCGAAATTACCGATATCAGCAATAATGGCGCGATTGCCGTTAAGTTATTGAGTAAAGATCCGGTCGCCGGAGCCACATTCTGGCAATGGGTGGGTAATAACTATATTGACTTGCGCCATAAAGCCCTGGATGCAGAACGCGATAAAAGATCCAAACAAGCTGATTGATAGTATCCGAATCTGTGATATTTAAGGTAATCAAATGAGACACTCATATCACGGCTATACCCGGCATATGCCACATCGCTTTTAATTAGTGGATAATTTAATCAACTATATTCCGCTTGCGATCGAGCCAATAGTCTGTCATAAATTGATTCTAATTACGGAATCTGCAGATTAGTTTTTAAGGAATTGAAATGAAACGAATTAAATATTTTAGCGTTATTACAGTGGTAACGATTCTAATCAGCTTGAGCGGTTGTGTTGCCTATGCTCCGGCTCCTGTTGCCCCTGGTCCATATATGGCCGCTCCATATGGCGTGTATCCGGTAGTTCCTCTGCCATTGTATGGCGGCTGGGGTTGGGGCGGGGGACGTTATGGCGGTTATAGACGCCGTTAAATACTTAGCGCTGCAGATTATTTCAAAGTAGCTCTAGAGACGCCCTTACACGGAAAACTGCCAAAAGGAGTTGACTGAGAGCCAGCTCCTTTTTTCAGGACAAAATTTATGCTTTAGTCCATTTTGCCGCCAATTGACCGGATAACTGGCCAAACAGCGCGCCAATTATAAATGAAATGGAAATAACGACTAAAGGATTACTTAAATCAACGCCCAGTAATACTTCTTTAGTCAATTTATCGGGTGTTTGTAACAGATATGCAAATGTTGAGGAATATCCCAAAACACCTACCGGTATAACTGAAAACTGCGGTATTTTGGCAGCCAGACATAACACTACAACTGCAACCGCAACTGTTACGGCAGCCATAATGTTAAAACCTGGGGCTGCGTTAGGGTTGATTTCAGTCAACAGCACAGCTGTTAACCAAGCCATGAATACCCCAAAAATTCCATTTACAATTGTATTGATGACTGCTTCTTTAGTCGCTCCAAGCAAAAAGTACGCTGCCCAGGCAATAGTCGCTGCCCATATAAAAAATACCCCGGCGGCAGGTCCTACCGCTAAAAAAGTTGCTACTCCGGACAGTATGCCGATGCTAAGAGAAAGTGCTGTCAATTTATCCATTCATGCCTCTCATAATTATCTGATTGTGTGATTAGTTTCGATTTTGATTGAAATACAAAATCAACCCCTAGGAGGCTGTCCGAGAGTAGCAACCATAGGGCCATAGGGCGTATTAGCAAAGCGTAATACGCCGGATGATCGAAGCCCAACATACGGCGCAATACGGCTAACGCCTATTGCGCCGTATGCTCTACGGTTCCTATTCTCGGACAGTCTCCTAGTTAATAGGTAAACAGTCAAACTGCTTACCGGTAGCGATGTTATCAAAGATTGTTCCTTAAGGGTACGATTTGTTCTATATTTTCTCGATGCCGGATAAGCTGTCAAATTCAAAAACCCGCTAAATATTCGTTATTAAAAGCAATCACGGTTTGGGCTTCACAATATCTGCGGCTAAAAGATTCAAGTTGGATCAACAATCAGCTCAGATAAGAAAACAATCATTTTGGCAATGATGTTTTAAAATATGTTACTAATTTCAAAACCCTTGGAGGCTGAGCATGTTTAACTGGGATTTTTTAGCATCTTACCGTTCAATTAAGCAGGCTATGATTGGGGCGTTTTTGCTATGCATTGCCCCACCACTTATAGCTCAGCCTAGCCATGAGCAATCCGCCGCTGAAATTGCCAAATTACGGATATTTGTGAAAGACACGGGTTTAGAAATCAATTTTCAAACACCATTATTTTATTTACTGGACGACGAACTGCCCACAGAAACGGAAGACCAGGATAATGTATTGAAAAAACTGGGTAATCGCCTGCAGCAAACAGCAATTTTATTTGCAACCTCACCGGCAGCTCACTGTCAGACCGATTCCATTAACATTAATTTGCCAATCTGGATAAACGGACAAGATAGTTCGGAATCAAGCGAGACTCCGCAAAATCCGGATCAAAATCAAGGCTATCAGGGAATATTGGCTAGATTTGATTTAAATTGCAGACAAGCTGCGGAACTCAATAGCCTGGACATTAATTTTTTTAAATTGTTTCCAAAACTTAACGTGTTGCAAGTTGAGTTAAGTACAGTCAATGACCGGAAAAATTTGGAAATAACCGCTCAAAACAATCATTTATACTGGTAAATTCTCAATAAGCATTAATTGGTTAGTCTGGTTAGTATTTCAAAATACGGTTGTAAAATATACCCTAATCTTTTAGCAAATCCTGACATTAGAATTCTGAATGATTGCATTCAAGAGCATTTACAATACATTGTTAACTGCTTAACGAAAAATCAGACTAAATTCATTAACAACTTTTCAATACAGCCTGATATTTGCACTTCATATCACATTTTCTGTAATAGAAAGGTTATATAGTATGCTCAAAATGATCAGGGTAATAATTTTTAACATGTGGATAAATGGATTAAAAAAACATTAAAAATCGGTACTGAATAATGATTCCGCTTACAAAAACAAATGATTTCAAATATACTTTATCTGCGGATCGATTTCTAAGAGATAAGGAGCATTGACATGAAAACCAACAGTTTAATCTCGTTAGCGTTAACGGCAATATTGACCGGTTTCGTCTCACATGAAATCGCCGATTTATCGCAACCGGCTACTCCGCCAAAATTGGCTAAGGTTAATCATTATAACCAACTCAAAACAGAGACCAAACCAGCGGTTGTCAATCCATCATTCTCATCCGACACTGAAACTTTTCAGGCTGTAAAGTTGGCGGAAGCTGCCGGAATTTTAACCGGCAGCTACACAAACGATCCGGTAAAAACAGATATTTATGCAAATACTCAAATAAATCCCGTTAATCAGCGTAGAGGCGGCAAAACCAGTTCGCTCTCACCCTTGCTGACGCAAGTTACGGATTTAGGCGTAGCTGAACCCAGCCAACCGATTAACATCAGCATCGGTTTACAATTACGCAATCAAGCAGGTTTGGATGCTTTTTTGGCTGATGTGTCCAATCCGGAGTCACCAAACTACCAGCAATATTTAACGCAAGAACAATTTAACGCAGCCTACGCCCCTACCACAGACCAGCAACAAAAAGTCATGGACTGGTTAACAGACAACGGCTTTAGCATTACCCAAACTTTTGAAAACCATCTGGTCATTTATGCAGTTGGCACTAACGCAAATGCAGCTCAAGCCTTTTCTGTCAACATTCACAATGTCAGTCTGGCAAACGAAGTGAAATATGCTGCTTTTGAGGAGCCTGCCTTTCCAGGTGAAATTGCCAATCTGGTCACCGGTGTCGGTGGACTGGACAATCTGACTGAAATGAAACCTAAAGCGGTTTTTACTGCCGAGACCTCCCCTTCTCCACATGCAGCATTAGGTTCAAATTGTTGTCACTTCTCACCCAACGATATTAAAGCGTTTTACGACGACAACTCGGCTTTATATAGCACTTCCAAAGCTGTGGTGAATGGTAATGGTCAGACGGTTGTAATTGCCGGGGCCTATGCATGGAATACCAATGATGTGAATGGATTTAACAAATATTGGGGGCTTGCCCAATTCAGTTCGGCTAATAGTCTGCAAGTTTGTACCGGCGCAGCAAACAGTCCCGGCTGCCAGTTTAATTATCCAAACTCCATGGAAATTAGTCTGGATGCCGAGTATTTGCATGCTTCCGCACCCAATACCACCATTAAAAATTATATGGCGGCCTCCGCCCAATTAACCAGTTTTACGGCTATGTACAACCGCATTGTTCTGGACAATCCCGGACATGTGGTGACCACCAGCTGGGGTACTTGTGAAAGTCAGACACCATTGTCCATACAAATACAAAACGACAGTATTATTGCCAATGGTAACGCCATTGGTCAAAGCTGGTTTGCCGCCTCCGGGGATTATGGCTCCGATGCATGCGGCAATCACACTAAAAGTGTTGACCACCCCGCTAATTCCCCGCATGTGATTGGTGTGGGCGGAACCAGTCCTACTTGCAGCTCCGGGATGAAAGGCAACAACCCTGTTTGTAGCGGATATGGTTCTGAAACTGCCTGGTCCGGAAGTGGCGGCGGCATCAGCACCATTTTCGGCCGCCCCAGTTATCAAACCGGCTGCGGCATCGTCCCATCCAATTACAGGCAAGTACCGGATGTCAGCCTGGCGGCTGATCCCAATCAATATGGTTATTATGTCGCTTTCGATGGATACTGGTATCTGGTCGGCGGCACCAGCGCCGCAGCTCCGCAATGGGCAGGTTATTTTGCTCAGCTGAATCAATATAAACCCGGCAACGGCAAAGGCTTGGGACTGCCGGCCGGCCGCATGTACGCACTATGCGAAACCAATGCCTTCCATGACATAACAACAGGTTCTAACGGCGCATACAAAAGTGGCTTGCACTATGACAATGTCACTGGAATCGGCAGTATCAACGTGCTGGATTTCTTTACAGATTATTAAGCAGATACAGTTGGGTATTCAGGTACCCAACCGTATCTATCTTCCAAGTAAATCAAAATGTCCATCAGTTAATAAAGAATTGCTCACAATCTGTTTTAAAAATGGCCAATTTTTGAACTACTCCTCAACCATATCCAAACCTCTGAAAACAGAACATCGCTTAAACACCTCCAATTCAGGTTGCAGATTTTTCTGTTGGCAAAATTTGGCAACCAGTTTGGTCAAGCCTTTAATATCACGGCCGGTGGCTGTCGGGAATCGTTCCGCCAGTTCATCTATCAGTTGTGGTGACAGAGGTAAAGAAAACTGTTCGGTCATTACCCCCCATATTTTGCGTCTATCGTTAAAAGTTGGAGAGTGATACTTAATCATGGCGATACAGCGGGAAATAATAGCTTCGTCTATATCATCAACCCGGTTGGTGGTCAGAAACAACAGACCGTTAAAATACTCCAGCACTCTCAGGAACACTCCAACCACGGCATTTGAAGCCAGATTATCGTTGCGCCGCTTGATATAGACGTCGGCTTCATCAATCAGCATCACGGCGCCCCAGCGCTGCGCCCTGATCAGAGTATCTTTTAAGACTTTCTCCATTTCCGCCACATTCAGGCCAAGCTGTCCGGAATGCACGCGATACAATGGCCGTTTAATGATTTCAGAGTAAACTTCCGCTGTTAAAGTCTTACCCACTCCGGCAGGTCCTGCACAAAGCACCGTAGTGCCGCCGGATTTACCGGCCACGATATCATCCATTAACATATCCATTTCCGCAGTCAATATGTCGATCAAATCGGTTTGTTCCTGAGGTAAAATCAACTTTTGCTTTAATTCCGGCTGATACTGGTAAGGTTGCATATCGTCAACATGCACCCAGACATGATGATGCAATTCCAGATGAAACATTAATATATAACCATGCACCGGCAGTTCTGTGAACAAGCCCTTAGGTATCTCGGATTTGGTGGCTTCTATTGCGTCTTCTGTCTTGCTGTCATATCGCAAACTTTTACCGGCCTTGCGTAGATATTTACCCAGAATATCCCCGGTAGCTTCCAGACTTAAGGCGCGATCACTGAGAATATTTTCATCATTCACCAACCGGCATGGCCCGCCTGCCGATGACATCACCACGGTATTTTTGCGGCTCCAATCGTTGCTGCGATGACTGGCTGTAGGGTCTTCAGCAAAAACACCTGTGCCCCAGGCGGCAAATTGTTCGCTGTACCTACCCCGCCAATCAAAGTAACGAGCTGCCGCATCATCATAGTTATTGATGAGTTCTGCGGTTTCTTTCAGAAAACCTTTCGCGGCAAAAATTTCGGCAATTGTCAGACCGGTGATATCCTTGCCTCGCAACATCAAAGATTCAACCTGAATTTTGCCTTTGGAGTTGGCTTTTAACTCAATAATGATGCGCCCTGCTTCTTCTTCGCCAGGCGGAGTGTAGTCAATACGAGTGATTAAATACGCACTGGTGCGGCCATACACATCAGCCTGAAACAACCAGCCGCGAATGGCGTCATCAATTAAATAACGGGCTATGGCGGGCAGCAATAATTCCAGCTGATCAGCTTCGTAACGAATATTATCACCACGAAAAGCAGACTTTAGACTAGCCAGCAAAGCCAGCTGACTTTGCATGCCTTGACCGGCATCGCTATATAATTCCTGTAGATATATCCATTCCGGCTCGGCCAGTTGCCGATAGGATACCTCAGCTTTATTGCCCAGACGCAATTGATCTTTCAGCATGACTAAATGCGGAAAAGTCTCGACTAAGTTTTCAACATAACGTCGTTCGATTTGTAATTTCATGGCGCCTCCGTAACAGTAGCGATTGATGCAATAAGAAGTTGGGCAATATGCAACGGCTTGGGCGACATTGCGATGATCAAGGGCTCGAACGGCAGCCGCATGGGACCGCTCGTCGCGGCGCTCCGCGATCGCTTCGCTCATTGGCAGACTGAGAGGCTAGGACGTGCTCACCTGGCTTTCGTCTGAGCTTCCAAGGCGCTTTCCATCTGTTCCGCTACCTCACGTTCCGCACGCTTGGCGCTGCGGGGACGGGGCTTTTTCTCGTCTTCTTCTTCGGCCCGACGATCATCTCCGCGCTGCGCCTGAAACAGGGCAAGGGCCAGCCGATCCGCGCCGATGGGCCGGCATGCCATCTGCTGACCAAGAAGGGCACGCCGACCATGGGCGGGCTCATGATCCTGTTCGGGCTCTTCGTCTCGACTTTGCTGTGGGCCGATCTGGGGACCACTATGTGTGGATCGTTCTGTTGGTCACCGCGGGCTTCGCGGTGATCGGCTTTGTTGTGCCTGCCTTCGACCAGTACGTATTGCTATGCCGCGATAGCTCTTGTAGGAGCGGCCCTGGTAGAGGAACACCTCGCCCGGGCTTTCGTCGGTGCCGGCGAGCAGCGAGCCGATCATCACGCAATCGGCGCCGGCGGCGATCGCCTTGGCGAGGTCGCCGGAATATTTGATGCCGCCGTCGGCGATGACCGGAATCCCGGCCTTGCGCCCCGCCTCCGCCGCCTCGAGGATCGCGGTGAACTGCGGCACGCCGACGCCGGCGACGATGCGGGTGGTGCAGATCGAGCCGGGGCCGATGCCGACCTTGATCGCGTCGGCGCCGGCGTCGATCAGCGCCTGGGCGCCCTCGCGCGTCGCGACGTTGCCGGCGATGATCGCCACCTTGTTGGTCGCGCGCTGAATGCGCCGGACCTGCTCGAGCACATGCTCGGAATGGCCGTGGGCGGTGTCGACGACCAGGCGATCGACCCGAGCCTCCATCAGCAATTCGGCGCG
>CAVUMJ010000236.1:0-12181 GCA_963741375.1 uncultured Pseudomonadota bacterium | reverse complement strand
TCCTCGTAAAGCGCAAACCGATTTGCCAGCCAATGCATAGATAGCCCATTGCCAGTAACCATCTTGGTAGTTCGATGTCGACAAGACCGCTAAGGTGCAAGACACTTCCGGCGAATAGAGGGATCAGTAGCATTCCGGCCGGTAGTTTCCATACGTAGCCGATAGCTGTGGCGCCTAAAATAATTGCCAGAGTTTCAAGAAACGGTAGCCATAAAACAACTGGAAACCAGATAATGGGAGCTGTTGATACCGATGCATCTACCCAAAAGTGGGCGATGATTGAGGCGATGAGGGCAACCAATACAACACGAAGATATTGCATAAAGGCGACTAACCGGCCGTCGGCTCCGAAGGATTCCGACATGAGCATCATAACACTTGCTGCACCGGGCAGCAGTCCCCAAATGGCTGTCGTTCCTGGTAAAATGCCTAGTTTGCTTATTACCCATCCGAGGAAACAACAGGAAACAATTATAATTAAGACAATGGCCAAGAAAACAGGCCATCGCTGCATGAAGGAGTGAATAATTTCCAAAGTAAGCGCTTTAGCGACCAGACAACCGATGATGGCTTGCGCAATACAAAAAGGAAGTTTGGGCACATGAATTTCAGCTTGTCCCATTTCGACCAGAATACCGGCAATAATAGCGCCCAGCAAAAGTGCCGCCGGCAAATGGGCTGCTGACAGGATGGCGGAAAACAGAGCAGATAGACTTAGCAATATACCCCATCTGAGAGGATGGGCGAATTTTGACAAAGGCAGGATCTGCAGCATCATACAGGTTGCAGGTCTCCGCCTCATTAGATTACTCAATTTTTGTGAAGTTATACACAGTTTCTGTGGAAAACTCTGTTGATAGCTGTATCTCAGCCCTTATAGTTAAAGCTCTCTACTACTTTAGTACAATTTTCATCCAATTCAAAATGTGTTATGGAAAAATGAGTGATTTCACACATTTTTGCCTAGTCTCGCTTGGTTAACAGCTCTAAGTTAAGGCAATGTTAAGCAGTTTTTGTTAGTCTGTTAACGCTAAGTCAATTTATTTTGATTTACGTTAATAAATTTTTTTACTCTATGCTATATTATGCATTAATGAGAACTATTATTAATTGCATTTAGGTCTTAATTATGTCGACTTACCTTAAAGCAATGGCTGTAGGCGATTCCGGCCGTATTCTTGGATTCGATCAGTCCGGCGGCGTGTATCGTAAAAAATTGCTGGCCATGGGCTTAACCCCTGGCACCGAATTCAGCATAACTCGTTTTGCGCCTATGGGTGATCCGGTTGAAATCAAAATTCGTGGATTTTCATTAAGCTTACGCAAAAATGAAGCATCGGTGTTATTGATTGAGAAGATATGAGTTTTGATTTTATAGTGGGTGTTGTCGGCAATCCCAATTGCGGCAAAACCACTTTATTTAACGCCCTAACCGGCTCCAAACAGCATGTGGGTAATTGGCCCGGTGTAACAGTTGAAAAAAAGACCGGCGAATATTCGCATCGGGGCAAACAAATTTCTTTGGTTGACCTGCCCGGCACTTATTCATTGGAAGCCGAGGACGACAATATTTCCCTTGATGAGAAAGTTGCCAGGGATTACGTTGCCTCAAGACAAGCTAATCTGATAATCAATATTTTGGATTCCTCTAATATTGAACGCAATTTGTATTTGACTACCCAGCTGATTGAAATGCGGACGCCTATGCTGGTGGTGCTGAATATGATGGATGCCGTGAAAAAACGCGGTATTAAAATCGACATTGATTTACTGTCAAAACGTTTAGGCTGTCCTGTGGTTCCGATAATCGCCGCTAGCGGTTTCGGTCTGAAGGAACTGCGTGAAATTATCAATCAATCCTGTCTAAGCATGCCCGTGCCACATCTTATGGTGCGTTATCATGACGAAATTGAATCGGCCGTAGACGCCTTGCTGCAGCGCTTAACTCATCAGCCGATTGACCACCCGTGCGATATGCGCTGGCTGGCGCTGCGTTTATTGGAAAACGATACTCTGGCGAAACAAATTGCCGGACCGGATATGCATAAACTTGCACAAAAATTACGTGCGGACATTGAACAACGCACTCAGGACGAAATTGATATTCTTGCCGCGGACGCCCGCTATGGTTTGGTAAACGATTTGGTTAGCGAAGCTGTTTGCAAGCTTAATGAAGTTTCCAGAAATGTTACGGAAAAAATTGATAGTTTTGTGCTGAACCGGTATTTAGGCATCCCCTTCTTTTTAATGGTGATGTATGCCATGTTCATGTTTACCATAAACATTGGCAGCGCTTTTGTGGATTTTTTCGATAAAATTGCCGCGGCAGTTTTAGTTGACGGCTTAAGCCAGTTATTAAACGTATACCACTGCCCTGCTTGGCTAAACGTGCTGATTGCACACGGCATAGGTGGCGGCATTGAAGTGGTGGCCAGTTTTATTCCTATCGTAGGCTTCCTGTTTATTTTCTTATCGATACTGGAAGACACCGGGTATATGTCAAGAGCAGCATTTGTCATGGACAGATTTATGTGCGTAATCGGCTTGCCCGGCAAATCTTTTGTTCCCATGATAGTCGGCTTTGGCTGTAATGTACCCGCCATTATCGCTACGCGTACTTTGGATAATCCGCGCGACCGGATTTTAACTAATTTAATGAATCCTTTCATGTCTTGTGGCGCCAGACTGCCTGTATACGCCTTATTCGCCGCAGCGTTCTTTCCGGTTGGCGGTCAGAATCTGGTGTTTGGACTGTATTTGTTTGGAATAGTAGTTGCGGTTTTAACCGGTTTGATTATGCGGCACACACTGCTTAGAGGCAAACCCACGCCATTTTTGATGGAGTTGCCCGCTTATCATTTACCGACTCTGCAAGGTATTTACACCAAAACCTGGGATCGATTGCAAACTTTTTTGTTTAATGCCGGCAAAATCATTATTCCCATGGTGCTTATACTGAATGTATTAAACTCCTGGGGTATAGACGGTAGTTTTGGCCGGGAAAACAGTGATAAATCAGTATTAAGCTCTATTGGTCGCGCTTTGACGCCGGTGTTTTCACCTATGGGCATATCCAATGAAAACTGGCCGGCCACAGTCGGCATTTTTACCGGCGTGCTTGCCAAAGAAGCCGTAGTGGGAACGCTGGATGCTTTATACAGTCAGATGGCCAACCCGGTAGACGCCTCAACACAAGCAGACTTTGATTTAGGTACAGCCTTGCTGGAAGCCTGCCGTAGCGTTCCGGAAAATTTGCTGGCGCTCTCCCACAAAGCTTTTGATCCTTTGGGTTTAAATATCGGCGATTTAAGCGATCAAGCTCAAGCAGCGGAAAATCAAAAGGTTAAATTAGATACATTTGCAGTGATGCAGCGTCACTTTGACGGACAAGCCGGGGCCTTTGCCTATTTGCTGTTTATTTTGCTTTATGCCCCCTGTATAGCTGCAACTGCGGCAATTTATAAGGAAACCACTCCGGGCTGGACATTGTTCATTGTGCTTTGGACCACCTTCTTAGCTTATCTGACAGCGACAATTTTCTATCAAGCCATGACGTTATCGCTACATCCAAGCCTGGCTATATCCTGGATGAGCGGTTTGACGGCATTGTTCGCCATGATTCTTTTAGCCTTGCGCTATGCCGGTTCGAATCAAACCAGGGGAATACAATGATATTGGCGGATTTGCGTCACTATTTACAGCTTAATCATAGAGTTAACCTTAACGATTTAAGCACCCATTTCAATGTTGCCCCGGATGCGCTACGCGGCATGTTGATTAAATGGATTAACAAAGGCAAAGTCCGTAAGTCGTCGTTGGAGCAATCCTGCGGCAGCAGTTGCTGCAAATGCGACCCGTTACTGACTGAAGTTTATGAATGGCTGGATGAATAGGTTCAATTGAGGAGCATTTTTAGATCATCGCCTATTTCAGCGATTACTCTGCCCCACTCACCCATCGCCTGTTGCCTATATAATCTTGCCGTCGGATACCAGGGAGTTTTCGTACTGTCCTGCATCCAGCGAAAATCCGCTATGTAAGGCAATAATATCCACACCTTTTGGCCTAGCGCACCGGCCAAATGCACAATGGAGGTATCCACCGAGATGACCAAATCCAATTCCATCATCAACGCAGCCGTGTCGGAGAAATCGTTCAGCAAATCCTGATGATTTTCCAAATTGCCTAAATCCGCCATATACCAGGCGTCGACCGGCCTGATTTCATTTTGCAGGCAATGGAATTCAATCGGTAAATGGAATAAAGGTTCAAATTGCTTTAAGGGAATGCTGCGGTTATGGTCGTTACTGTGAGAGTTTGAACCGGACCAAGCCAATCCCACCCGGGGTTTAGATTTTTCACCCAGGTGTTTTTGCCAAATTGATTGCTTGGTTTTATTAGCGTATAGATATGGAGTTTGCGCGGGAATGGTCTCTACAGTGGTTTTAAATGCCAAAGGCAAACTCATCACCGGGCATTGGTAATCAAAATCAGCCGCCATTTGGCCGTTTTCCATTAAGATAAATTGACAAGGAAGTGTTGAGATAACACTCTGTAACGGTGCAGGCGCTTCTATAATCGCCTTGCCGCCCAATCCTTCAACCAAGGCTGCGTAGCGGATGAATTGAATGTAATCGCCTAAACCCTGTTCAGGATAAATCAATAAAGTTTTGTTAGAAAGCAGTTGTTCGCCCAACCATAAGGGTTGAGAGAATTTTCTAGCAGGCTTTCTGTTGGCGGATTTCCAACCCCATTCATATAAGGCCCATCCCTCTTCATATTCGCCATTAAGAAGTTTCAATAAAGACTTGTTCCAATATGCTTCTGCAAAATGCGGATTGAGGGTAATGGCTTGCTCATAATTATTTAGAGCCTCATCCAGCCGTTTTAAATCCAGAAGGGTAAGTCCACGGTTTGAATATGCATTTGCCTGGTTCGGATCAATGGCGATGGCTTGGTTGTAACTGGCTAGCGATTCCTGCGGGCGTTTTAATTTTTTTAAGGCTATACCGCGGTTGGAGTATGCAGCAGCCAAATCCGGATTGATGGCGATGGCGCTATCGTAACTGGCAATGGCTTCATCAAGGCGCTTTAATTCTTGCAGAGCGTTACCGCGATTGGCATATGCCTTTGCATAGTTTGGATTAACAGCTATTGCTCGATCATAACAGCTAACAGCCTCATCAAACTTTTTTAAGATTTGAAGGGTGTTGCCGCAATTAAAGTTTGCCTCAACGAAATCCGGCTTGAGCGCAATGGCGCTTCGGTAACTGGCGACTGCTTCAGCGTATCGTTTTAAGTCGTGCAGCGTATTGGCTAGTTTGTATAAAACATAAGGCTGGTTTGGCGTTACCGACAAAGATTCATTAAGAATTCTTAACAGATTTTCAAGATATTTTTGTGATGACGCGGGCGTGTTCAAGGTTAGCCGGCTGAGTTTTGTTGATTATAAGAAACCGGATACCCAGGTTTTTGCTGCTGGATTATATGTAGCAAAGGCAATAGGCGTTGTTCGAAATGCTTCCATCGAGCTACCGAACTGGTATAGATGGGTAGACGCACTTGAGCAACGCTAGCGGTGTGGACAGTCCGTTCGGTTTGATAAAATCTCAAACAGACCGGATTCCATGGCAATCCAATATGTTCCAGTAGGCGTCTCGCCTCACGCTCTGGTCCGGCAATATTTTTTTCATAGTGCAGGTCTAGTATTCGCTCAGATGGCAGAATGTTACTCCAGTAAGTCATTAAAGTCCTGTATCGCTGATAACGCCTGCCCAGCATTTCCGGATCGTAGCTATAATCGTGACCACCTGAGAAATCCTGAGTGTAACAAGAGAAACAGGTGTCCATGGGATCGCGCACTGCGTGAATGATTTTTGCTTGCGGCAACATCAGGTGGATTAATCCCAGATAACGAAAGTTGTCTGGCATTTTGTCGACAATAAAACGCTGCTGCGGGGCAAGCGTCCGGACTTGGTCAAGATATTCTTGTCCGAGTTTTCGCAGGACTGCCAACAAGTCTTCCCCGCTCTGCTGATTATGCATTAAATTTGGAAGTTTTTTGACAATCTCATCCAGTAGGGTCAGCTCTCCTGCGCCATGGATATCCGGGTGGCTGGCAAGAATTTGCTCGATGAGTGTCGTGCCTGACCGCGGCATGCCGACGATAAATATGGGAATCCGGTCGTATTGCTTGGCTGGCAGGTTGTCAGTAACCGTTGCGCAGTTAGTCAATAAATTGGAGTTAAAAAAACCATACAACTTATCCAGATACTCCACATCACTGGCTTCATCAAACGGATGAAGCTGATAGTGAAGCAAATTGCCTTCTTGATATGCACGAAATGCCCGGTCATACTGTCCGATGCGTTCCATGGCCTTACCCATGGCGAAGTCGATTTTAATTCGCTGTTCCACCGGTAATTCGGCGCGCCGGCCATAAACAGCCTCTAACCGGTCAAAACGCTGATCATTCCGCCGGTACGGTGTTAACACTATCAGCGCAGCTAAGGTGGGTACATCGTCAGGAGCCAACGCTATTGCTCTGTTCAGGGATTTTTCAGCTAACTCCATCTTGCCAAGCACCATCAGAGCGCTGCCGAGATTTTGATGGGCTTGCGTATAATTAGGATTTATCTCTATCGCCCGCAGGTAACATGCTATTGCTTCATCAAATCGGCCGATTTTACGCTGGATATTGCCAAGGTTATTATGCGCCTCGGCATATTCCGGGTTGTATTCCAGGGCCAAGCGAAAGCTTGTGATTGCAGCGTCTATTTGGCCGATGTCGCGAAAAACATTGCCTATATTATAATGGGCTCCGGCATCGGCAGGTTTTATTGCCAGCGCCCGGCGGTAGCTTGCTACCGCGTCATCAAATTGCCCCATGCCGTACAGAACATTACCTAGATTGTTATGCGCCTCAGCATAGTCCGGTTTTAAATCAATGGCCCGGCGGTAGCAAGCAGATGCGTCGCTTAGTTGGCCCTGATCGCGAAGAACGTTACCTAGATTGTAATGCAGCTCTGCGTCATCGGGTTTGATTGCCAAGGCCTTGCGAAAGCTTGCTAATGCCTCATCGGTTTGCCCATTAGCTAGCAAGGATTTGCCCAGATCGCTTTGCGCCTCGGCATCGTCAGGCAAAAGATTCGCTATGTTTTGAATAGCGGGCAGCACATTTTTACCGTGCGCCAGAAGGACTGTGCCTAATAGCTTCCAGGCAAAAACGGAGTCAGGATACTTTTCAACCAGCGAGAGCGCTTGACTTTCCAGTTCTGTCTGAGGTCCGGCATTAAACAGGTTGAGAATCCTGCAGATTTCAGCTGGCGTGGGTGAAGAGTCGCCGAGCACGGGTGGACTAGCTGAAAATTTTTCTTGGCAACAGTTTTCGAAATTTTTCCCACTGCCGCATTGGCATGGAGCGTTTATGCTATCGCCCACACAATTACGTCAATTTCGTATCTTTGCATAGATAATGCCCTCGTTTATCTCAACAGAGTTTTAGGCGTTTAAAGATATTTTTTATGGGTTTAACCAGCCTTGCAAGGCTTCAATGATTTCCTGAGCCTGTTTCTCGCTGGAAATATTGAACTTTGATTTTTGCTGATATTCGCCATTGCGTTTTTGATAACGCCGAATTGTAAATTTATCCGGACTGTATTGTTCCTTAGCGGGTTCCCAATCCTGGTAGCGATAAATTACCGTCGCCCACGCGCCTTTGCTAAGGATTTTTTTATCCAGTTCCTTAACAGTTTCAATTCCGCCATCCTCATATCTAACGGTTAAATCTTCAACAGTTTCTGCCATTGCTTTCCCAATGCGTTAATTTAATCGCCGCGCAGTCTAACACACATCTTAAAAATGTTACCGTGTTATAAATTCACCAAAAGCCCGGCTGCCCTCCCCCGCGGCTATGGTGTTAACAACTTTTAAGGTTTTGGCGTCGATTACCGAGACATTATTGTCAAACCAGTTGGCAACAAAAATATATTGATTATCAGAATCATAACTGATGCCTTCCGGTTTGTCGCCTACATTGACAACGGCAATTTGTTTTAAGGTCGCCGTATCAATGACCGAAACCGTACCATCATCCTGATTGGTGACAAACAGCAGTTTATCATTGGCGGCTAAGGCTACGGCATAAGGTCTGGCCCCAACTTTAATCGTCACCAAAAGTTTTAAGCGATGCGCATCCAGAACGCTGACATCGTTACTTTCCACGTTGGCGGTATAAATTCGTTTACCCTGGCTATCAATGGCAATTCCAAATGGATGAGAGCCGACTTTAGTAGTATTACGGGTGGTGAGTTTGTTTAAATCCACCTGCGAGATAGTGTCATCTACCCTGTTAGCGACAAATAACCATTTGTTATCCGGACTGACCACCATGCCGGAAGGCGATTTGCCAACTTTAAGGGTTTTAGTTTTTTCCAGAGTGGCGGCATTGAAAATACTCACGGTATTTTCGTACCAATCCGCTACAAAAATATTTTCACCCGTTCTATCGACAGTAATGCCAAGCGAGGCGCCGTTAACTTTTACCGTTTTGAGCAGTTTAAGTTTTTGGCTGTCCAGCACCGTAAAGCCACCGCTTTCAGGCGTGGAAATATAAACCTGCTTTAATTTGTCATTGACAGCCACACCGGCCGGTTTACCTTCTACCTTGATTGTGGCAATGACATGCAGAGTTTGGGTGTCGATTACCGACACCGAATTGTCCAACTGATTAGTAATAAATGCACGGGATTGAGCCCATGCAGTATTTTCTAAAAGAAACAGGATGAGTAGAACCGAAAACAGTTGCATCTTTGAGCGGAACATAAAAGTAAGTAGGCCTGCAGGGCAGGAAGTGAAACAAGTGGCTTTAAAAAACTATACTTCGACATGTTAAAGGCGTATTGAAAACTTTAACCATTCAACATAGGATGTGCCGAGCGGCGGCAAAGCGCATCTATCGAAGCTTTCTCATCCCCGATAGACGCCCAAAATCTGTTCAGAACATCAATATCTCGATCATTGCAGCTTTGTAGCATACCACGCTAAATAGTATCTAATGATCAATATTTTCCTACGGCTTAACGTTTAATATCAATTTGTACATTTGCCGCTGAACCGGAAACCTTTTTAGCTAAATTGCTCAAACCGGCGCTCAAAACTTCAGTCACTGCTTTATCAGCCGCTTCTTCGTTTAACTCAGCCGGCGGATTGTTGTTGACATAGGCGCGGTAATAAGTGGCGACCCATTCAACTTCCGCTTTACCGCCTTTATCGGTAACCGAAATCTCGGCAGCATAATTACCAACAGGCAATACCGGAATATGCTCATCCTGACCGGCATGTTTGAGAGTGCCTTTGGAGCTCATTTCGGTAATTTTATATTTATAAGTCATTTTCGCCGCATCATAGGCTTTTAACTCTTCAGTGATAGTGCCGCCATCAACTAAATGCAGGGTGCGAATCGCGCCTTTGTCATTTGTGCCGCTGCCTGTTACGCTTCTTACCGCAGGCAACCAGGACAAGTCGTCATAGCTTTTAATGACATCCCAAACTTTAGCTGCAGGAGCATCAATGCTGATAGTAGCGGTTAATTTTCCTCTAACCGGGCCATGCGCCTGTACTATACCAGTAAACAAGATTAAAAAGGCCGAAACAAATAGCGAGGTTTTTTTCATAACACTTTCCTATGGTGGTCGTATAAAAATAAACTGTCGATTATAAAATAAAATTCAGTTATGAGTATCTGCAAAAGCAGAATTGCGTAAAATTATAGTCCTATTAAAAATAAAGCCACTACTTAAGCCATGACCGACTCTACATTTTTTTGGCACGATTACGAAACTTTCGGCACTGACCCGCAACGTGACAGAGTTTGTCAATTCGCCGGCATCAGGACGGATTACGATTTTAATGTGATAGGTGAACCGGTCATGGCTTATTGCAAACTGGCGAATGATTATCTGCCGCATCCGGAAGCTTGTCTGATTACCGGCATCACTCCGCAATTGGCCAATGCAGAAGGCCTTTGCGAGGCTGAGTTTTGCGATATCGTCCATAATGAACTGGCTACCCCCAACACCTGCTCTTTAGGCTACAACAGCTTAAGGTTTGATGATGAAGTCACCCGTAATCTACTTTATCGTAATTTTTACGATGCATATGCCAGGGAATGGCAAAATAATAATTCCCGCTGGGACATGATAGATATAGTGCGGGCCACTTACGCCTTAAGACCGGAAGGCATTAATTGGCCGGTGAACGCCGATGGCGTTGTCACATTTCGTCTGGAAGAACTGACCAAAGCCAATAATATTTCCCATACCCATGCTCATGACGCGTTGGCGGATGTTTATGCGACCATTGCCATGGCGCGCTTAATTAGGGATAGCCAGCCTAAGTTATTTCAATATCTGTTTAGCCTACGTTCTAAATCTGCTGTACAGGATTTATTAAAAGTTGGCAGTTTTACGCCGCTAGTGCATATTTCCGGGCGCTTTCCAACTATTAAGCATTGTCTGGCGATTATCCTGCCCATCTGTGTCCATCCCACTAATCGCAACGAAGTGATAGTTTATGATTTATCAGTTGATCCTGCGGCATTATTGGAATTAACCGCCACCGAAATCCAGCAGCGGCTGTTTGTGGCGAATGACGCCTTACCGGAAGGCGTTGAACGCATTCCCTTAAAAACCGTACATATTAATAAAGCCCCGGTTTTAGCGCCTGTATCGGTGATTAGCCCAAAAGATGCGGAGCGATTGCATCTCGATATGCAACAATGCGCCAGTCATTTACAGCTTATTAAGAATGCTGTGCAATTAACTGAAAAACTTGAGGAAGTCTTCGCCAGTAAATACAGGGAACCGATCAGCGATCCGGATTTAATGATATACAGCGGCGGCTTTTTTAGTAATAAAGATAAAGCCGCTATGGTTAAAATCAGAGCTACCCCTGCCGGAAAACTGGCAAAATTAAATTTAAATGTCGATGATGCCAGATTGCCGGAAATGCTGTTCCGTTACCGGGCCAGAAATTATCCGGAAACTTTGAATATTGAGGAAACCGCAAAATGGCGGCAGTTTTGCCATGATCGCCTACACCATAGTGAGCATATAAACTCGCTGACCATAGACAGTTATTTGCAAAAAATTCAATTATTGCAACAGGAATTGGGTGAGGATAATGTGCTGCTTAAGCAATTACAAGAATATGCTATTCTGATAAATATCAATAATTAATATACTATTATTAATGTACTTTATTAACAAAAGCATCATTTTCCATATCACCAAAATCTGCGGCGTCTATATGCCGATAATCGGCAATGACATTATCATCAACCGGTTTAAATCGCGCTTGCGAATAGGCGGTAATTTCCACTAAACGCAATTCAATTTTGCGGTATTTATCCTGTTTAACAATTTTGGCAGGCAATTGTTCCTTAACCAGCCATTCAACCCGCAACTGCTGATCTGGTGATTTGCTCACCCGGATTTCGGCCTCCCTATTCAGCACATGAAGTTTTTTAACGGTTTTTAATTGTTGCAGTTCATTTGTGCTAAGCATGTTGGCGAGTTTAAGCCAGTCAAAATTTAAATGATTTACCTCATTATCTGCAGGCATATATTCCACAGCGGTTTTATCGGTGTAGTATAACTTTTGGTAGTAAATATGGCCGGTTTTGGTTAATTGCCAGATTTCACCAAAATCACCTTTGGCATTTGCGGTTTGCACCATGCCGGACTGTCGCCAAAAGTACCAGTCTTCTTGCCGGGTTTGCCGGGATTTACCGGAGCCTAAATCCGTAATTTTCAAAATGTAATGGCAGGCGACTTCAGGTAAACCGGTATTTTGCGGTTCGGCAATTGCTGTTGAATTGCTAATACACAACAGCGCGCCAGCCAGGGCAACCCACGAACCTAAACTTTTCATTGCTTAGGATTTTTAAGCGGTTTTTTGTCAGCTGACTGATGTTTGACAATATGCGGCTGACTATTTAACCCTAATGCTTCCGCCATGACATGGTATATCACGTTCTGTTCCATCACTCCGTGGAACAAATGCGCGTAAGGGCCACCGGCGAAAATAGCCACGTCTTCACCACCATGCGTTTCCGCAGGCAGCGGAAACACAGCCTCCTGCAAATAATCCGCAGACTGAACCAGATTGTTGTTCAATACCA
>CAVUMJ010000235.1:0-8594 GCA_963741375.1 uncultured Pseudomonadota bacterium | reverse complement strand
AAACGTTGTGATCAATTATATATTCTTCCCGCCTCTCAGACTCGTGATAAGGATGCATTGACTACCGAAGGAGTTGGTAGAATTCTGGAAGAACTTTCCAAGGATTTTAAGTTTATAGTTTGTGATTCTCCTGCAGGAATAGAGCGCGGTGCTACACTTGCAATGTATTTTGCAGATGATGCTTTTGTGGTTACCAATCCTGAAGTTTCTTCAGTAAGAGATTCGGATCGGATGCTGGGTATTTTATCCAGTAAATCCCGCCGTGCTGAAAATGGCCAGGAGCCGATTAAGGAGTATTTGTTACTTTCAAGATATTCGCCTGACAGGGTTAAGCTGGGAGAGATGTTAAGCGTGGAGGATGTACAGGAAATTTTATCTCTGCATTTGCTGGGAGTGATTCCTGAGTCCAAATCAGTGCTGAATGCTTCAAATTCAGGTACGCCGGTTATTCTGGATGAACAAAGCGATGCTGGTCAAGCCTATATCGATATTGTGGCAAGATACTTGGGAGAAAATAAACCTCATAGATTCATCGAAGAAGAAAAGAAAGGTTTATTTAGTAAATTATTCGGGGGGAAATGATGAGTCTTTTGGATTATTTTAGATCATCGAAAACCAATACGGCATCTTTGGCTAAGGAGCGCTTGCAGATTCTGGTTGCTCACGAACGTTCATCGCGTAATCAGCCATCTTATTTGCCGAAGTTGCAGCAGGAACTATTGGAAGTAATACGTAAATATGTCAATGTTGGAGAGGATGCCATTACGGTTAATTTCGAACAGGATGGCAATCAAGAAACCTTGGAGCTTAATATTGTGTTACCAGAAGAGCGCTAAATATACCCAGTGTTATTATGTTCTTTTGAGCTGAGCCAATCTGACATTAAAATCCGATTTTTTTTGTGTAAATGTGAGGAGTTGAAATGAGTGATTTAATTGGTGAAGTAGCAGGAAAAGTTTGGCATTATCTAAATGAAAATGGCGAGGCAAGTGTTAATAAGCTCTCCACCGATGCCGGATTGAATAAAAATGATATACATCGAGCCATAGGCTGGTTGGCGAAAGAAGGCAAGATCAAGATAGAATCAAATGGCCGTGTTGAAACATTGTCTCTAAAATAATGTTTTAATTAATCCTTGTTTAAAGCTGTTCGGGAGGATGTTTAATGAAACAAAACTCAATTCCGTCTCTTTAGCTTTAAACAAGGACAGTTTTTTGTTTTATCGCATCAAGCTTTTGTATGTTTCTATTTTAAAATGCTTTATCGCAATGCATTAAAATTGAAAAAGCCATTCAATGCTGTGTAAATTCAAACTCATTTCACTGACTGGAGTTTTTCTCACGAAATGAAAGCCAAAATTGCTACATTTATTACCTTGATATTTCTGGTTGCTGTCAATTTAGCAATCTGGACTTATGTTAATAATCCTCTAAAGCTGCCTTCATGGAATAAAACCATGATGGGGTTAACGTATAACTCTCAACGGCGGGACACAAACCCAAGAGAAGGCGTTTATCCAACTAAAGAACAAATCGAAGCGGATATGGCGTTACTGGCCGGCAAAGCCCACTCCATCAGAACATATACCTCACTCGAGGGAATGGAGGTGGTGCCGGAATTGGCGACGAAATATGGCGAACATTTGGCTATGGGCGCCTGGATAGATAATAATCTTGAAAAAAATCGCCGGGAAATTGAAAGCCTGGTATTGCTCAGTAACCAATATCCCAAGGCTATTGTTAGAGTTTTGGTCGGTAACGAAACTTTACTCAGGCAGAACGTAGATGTCGAACAATTGATCGAATACATCCGCGAGGTTAAAAAACGCACATGGAAACCAGTCAGTACCGCGGAAAACTGGGATATATGGAAAATGCATCCGGAACTGGTAAATGAAGTCGATTATATTGCTGTACATATCTTGCCGTATTGGGGGGGCATAGCCCTTGAAGATGCGGTGGATTTTGTATTTGACCGTTATCATGAATTACAGCAGCTCTATCCCGGAAAACCTATTGTGATTGCCGAGGTTGGCTGGCCATCAGACGGTCAGCCATACGGGCATGCCACCGCTTCCTTGGCCAATGAGGCAAAATTCTTAAGGAAGTTTCTAAATCAGGCAACTGAAGAAAATATTATTTATTATGTGGTTGAGGCTTTCGATCAACCCTGGAAAATAGAAATTGAAGGCTCGGCAGGGGCTTATTGGGGGCTTTTCAATATAGACAGGCAACCGAAATTTCCAATGGAAGGAGATGTGCTGGCAAATCCAACCTGGCGTAATTGGGCAACGGGCGCGGCGCTCTTGAGTATCATACTCATGACCGGTTTTTTGTTCAGCCGGAAAAGCTTAAAGCTGCCCGGTAAATTTTTCTTCGGCATCATCGCCAGTTTGGCGGCTTCAGTGCTGTCCTGGTCTGCTTCGATTGCCGCCGCTCAGTATCAAACTACTTTTTCCATTGTATTCTGGGCGATTCTGCTGATGATGCAGGCAATGGCTATTTTGGTTTTATTAACTGAAAGCTTGGAAATTGCAGAAGTGCTTTGGCACCGCAAGGGCCGCCGTACTTTTGAGCCGCTGACGCCGCATCCGGAGTTTAGGTATCCTAAAGTTTCGGTGCATTTGCCGATTCACAATGAACCGCCGGAAATGGTGATTAAAACCTTGAATGCTCTGGCGATGGTGGATTATCCGAATATTGAAGTATTAGTCATGGATAATAATACCAAAGACCCGGCAGTGTGGCGGCCGGTGGAAAAGCATTGCGAAGGTTTAGGGGCGATGTTTCGTTTCTTTCATCTGGATAATTGGCCTGGCTATAAAGCTGGCGCCATCAATTATGCCTTGGCTAATACAGCGGAAGATGCAGAAATTATTGCGGTTATAGACAGCGATTATATTTTATCTCCGGACTGGTTAAAATCCATGGTCCCGTATTTTGACCGCGAAAATGTGGGCTTTGTCCAATCTCCACAGGATTACCGCGATTTAAACCAAGGGGTTTTTAAAGAAATCTGTTACTGGGAATATGCCGGATTTTTCAATATCGGCATGGTGCAACGTAATGAGTTTAACGCCATTATTCAACACGGCACCATGACCATGATCAGGAAGTCGGCGTTTCAAAAGGTCGGCCCCTGGGGAGAATGGTGCATCTGTGAAGATAGTGAATTGGGCTTGAGGCTGTATGAAGCAGGCTATGATTCGGTTTATTGCAAACAATCTTTTGGCCGCGGACTCATGCCCGATACCTTTTCCGGCTATATGACGCAACGCTTCCGTTGGGTATATGGGGCAATGCAAATAATCAAGCAGCATTGGAGGCATTTTTTACCGAATAAAAACTCATCGCTTACCTCCGCGCAAAGGTATTACTTTGTTGCCGGCTGGCTGCCCTGGTTTTCAGATGCGTTGGCTCTGTTGTTCACTATCACCAGTTTAGTTTTAACCGGATTGCTGGTGGCAGACCCTCTGCATAGTGAATTGCCGGTTGACGCTTTTCTGCTACCTACTATCGGTCTCTTTGGCTTTAAGGTGCTGCGAGGATTGTGGTTATACAGAGCCCGGGTTAATTGTTCGCTGTTTCAGGCGCTGGGAGCGGCATTGGCCGGTTTATCTTTAACGCATACTGTTGCCCGTGGGACATTGCAAGGTCTGTTTACCTCCGGCAAGCCTTTTATGAGAACACCTAAATATGAAAAACAAGGGCCTTTGATAGGCGGATTGTTGATTATCTGGCAAGAGCTGCTGTTGCTTAGTCTGTTGGCGGCCGGCATGATAGCAATGCATTCCGTAGAGCATTTCGATAATCTTAGCGGCAGACTATGGATCGCAGTATTGGGAGTGCAATCGGTTCCTTATATTGCAACTTTTATGACGATTTTGATTAGTGTGGCGCCCAATTATTTTCCCGGGAAAAAACTTTCAGCCGATGAATTGGATGTCGGTTGATTATTGAAAAATACACATCGATCATTTCGTCCATCTTTACCGTGATGGTAATCCGCTGACAACCTTTAGCTGATATCTAAAAATGTCAGCTAAAGAGTAGTCGAAGCAAGCGGTCTGCATTCAATTCATCGGGTGGTTCGATAGATAAATTGGATGTTGTTTAGAGATTTATTAGAGAATTTCCGGCACATTGGTGTAAAAAATAAAAATAATTTTTATCGATAGTTTAAATTCGCAAATTGCGCGGTTTGTGCTTTTGACGGGATTGTTTAAGGCGTGTTGATATATAAATATATGAAACTAAATGTATTTTTGATTTCGTTTTCGGAAGTGATATGCAATATAAGCTTAAAAGATTTTTTGTCATAAAATGTTAACAGCCAGATTCAATCTTTTTTTGCTTTGTCAAAGGCAATTGCTATGTATAATGGTAACGATTTAGCAAGGTAATCGTTGTCGCTTTTCCAAGTCTTCCACTACCCGCTTTATTCACAACCACCCTGAAAAAACACGCCAGAAATGGCTTTTTATGCAAGAGAGATTTATGTCAGTACAAGTTGAAGGCAAAGTAAAATGGTTTAACGATGAAAAAGGCTTTGGATTCATCGAACAAGAAGGCGGTAAAGATGTATTTGTACATTTTAGCGCTATAAACGGTTCGGGTCGTAAAACGCTTAAAGAAGGTCAGCGCGTTACCATGGAAGTAACGACTGGTCAAAAAGGTCCGCAAGCGGAAAACGTTACACCTTTATAATATTTTGCAATTTCATCGGAAAACCTGGTTTTGTGGTTTTCTGATGAATATTCATTGCATTCGAACAGCTGTTTCGGATTGCGCGCTAGATCCTTCTGCGTCCATTGAACGCATGAGATACAGTGTTGCTGTCTACAAATTCCAGTTCTCCGCCCATAGGAATGCCGGATGCTATTCTACTGGCGGGGATCTGGTATTTGGCAGCGATTTCGCTAATGAAATGAGCTGTCGCCTGGCCTTCAACTGTTGAATTTGTGGCTAAAATTATCTCCTTGATTTGAGCATCCTGCATATGCTGTTCCAGCAGGGCGATGCCTAATTGTTCAGGACCTATCCCGTCTAGCGGCGACAGTCTGCCATGCAGCACAAAATATTTGCCCTTATAACCGGTAGCCTGATCAATAATCCAGGTGTCTGACGGGTTTTCAACTATGCATAATGAAGATGCGTCTCTTTGAGGATCGCCACAAATGCCGCAATATTGGGTTTCGGTCAGCGTTCTGCATTGTTCGCAATAGCCAATCTCAAGCATGGCCTGTCCAAGAATTCGGCTGAGTTGAGTTCCGGCTTCCCGATTGCGTTGCAATAAGTGAAAGGCCATGCGTTGGGCGGATTTGGGGCCAACGCCTGGGAGACTACACAGGCTTTGAATTAATTCTTTCAAGAGGCCGCGGTTTTGCATGTTTAGAACGGCAGTTGAAAACCTGGTGGTAATGGAATGCCGGAGGTGATGTCAGACATCTTTTCCTTTTTCAGCTTGTTGACTTTATGCACTGCATCATTAATCGCTGCGGCAACCAAATCTTCCAGCATGTCTTTGTCGTCGCCCAGTAGTGAGGAATCGATGCTGACTTTGCGAACTTCCCGTTTGCCTGTCATCAAAATGCTTATCAGGCCGCCGCCAGATTCTCCGGTTACTTCCAGATTGGCAATTTCTTCCTGAGCTTTTTTTAAATTATCTTGCATTTTTTGGGCTTGTTGCATCATGCCCGCTAGAGCGTTTTTCATAGAATCTCCAAATGTTAGTTAAGTGGCTCAATGCTGCCCGATACGATTCTGGCAGAAAAAGTATCTTTTAGAGCTTGAATGTTTTGATCGTTATTGATGTTATCAATTGCAGTTTGCTGTTGATTTTCTCTGGCTAACTGCATTTCTACGGCCGGTGTCATTTGGCCGGTGGCCTGTTGGGTGATCACCAGTTTAATGGGGGCGTCAAAATATTTTTGCAGCGCCTCCTTGACCTTGTCTTCAGTCAGATTGCCAACTTTCTTAAAGCTTGGATCTAAAAATAACCGGCAAGTATTGTCGTCTATGCTATCAAGTACACAGTTGTTAACCAGTTCTCTACTAAGGCCGCTTAAATTTAATGCAGCGATAATTTCCGGCCATTCCTTGGATTTGGGAGTGTCGGACAACGGCTCGGCTTGCGGAGTGCTGTCGGCTGGAACTGGTTTGGCTATCTCCGCTTTGCTGGCGATAGCAGGTTTGGAAATGATTTCCGGTTTGGTTGTTTCTTGCTGTGTTGAGTTTTGTGGCTTAAATGCCAGCATCCTCAGCATGACCATTTCAAACCCGCAACGCGGATCGGGCGCCAAATCCAGATCGCGCGCTCCGATCAAGGCAATTTGATAAAAAAGCTGCACATCTTCCTGAGTTATTTGCTTGGCTAAGCTAGCCAGCCATTCCATATCGAATTCGTGATCAACAAAGGTCGGCGATTGCTGCAAAACCGCAATTCGGTGAAATATGCGCAGGATTTGTTGCAAGATTTCCGAATAGTTTGGGGTGAATTCGGCAATTTCGGCAATTTTGCCAAGTAATTGGTTGGCGTTTGCTGAGACTAGGGCGGCAATAATTTCTTCAATGGGCTGTTGAGCAACTGTGCCCAGCATGGCGGTGACGGAGTTAAGGCTAACATCACCGCTGCCATAGACAATGGCTTGATCAAGCAAGCTTAACGCGTCGCGCAGGCTGCCGTCAGCTGCGCGGGCAAGCAATTTTAGCGCGGTGTCTTCAAAACCAATGTTTTCCTGATGCAGAATAAATTGCAATTGCGCCAGAATTTGTTCCGGCAATAGCCGTTTTAAATTAAATTGCAGGCAACGGGATAAAACAGTGACCGGTATTTTATGCGGGTCTGTGGTTGCCAGCAAAAATTTAACATGCGGCGGCGGCTCTTCCAGGGTCTTAAGCAAGGCGTTGAAGCTATGCCCGGAAAGCATATGCACTTCGTCTATCAGATAAACTTTATAACGGCCTTGAGAGGGTGTGTATTGGGTGTTGTCCAGCAGATCGCGGGTGTCTTCAACCTTGGTGCGGGAAGCCGCGTCAACCTCTATCAGGTCCATAAAGCGGCCCTGTTCGAAATCCAGACAAACCTGACATTTACCGCAAGGATTGAAGTCTTGAAGATTCTCGCAGTTGATGGCTTTTGCCAATATACGGGCAACAGTGGTTTTGCCTACGCCGCGGGTGCCGGTAAACAAGTAGGCGTGATGCAGTCTATCGTGCTGTAAAGCGTGAATCAGTGATTGGCTGACGTGCTCTTGGCCAACAAGTTGAGTAAAATTGCTTGGACGCCATTTTCTGGCAAGAACCTGATATGCCATTGTTAACCAATTAAGGTGCATGTGGGCGGATACTGTGCCAGCCACATCCCGGCACACGAATCTGCTGCTACCGTTGCTCCCTTCCGGGCCTGGCGGGGTTTACAGCATATCGTTGCGAGAGGACCGACACAGTACCCATAGAACATCAACTGATGGGTCTGATATTATCCTTAATTTTAACGAAATTGGCAAATTTAAAACGTGGTGATGTATTAAAATATTTTTGTTTCAAGCGTTGGAAGTGATGATGTTAAGAACTTAATAAGGTATTTAAGCTATTGGTGCGGTTCCCAAGTCCTATATTGTCAAGCTGGAATGCTGATAGCGGAGATTTAAGCATTTATATTTGGTTTCCTTGAGACAACCGTAATATAAACTGTAACCATCGACCGAGGATTGTCTTATAAAGGTGTAAATCTGCCATTCAAAAATTAAGATTGGCTGGAACTGACCATTATTTGCCAGTTAAGTTAGAGCTGGTTTTCCAATTTGTCTGATTGAATTAGGACGCAGAATAGATCAGGATTGCTTTAGTTCTTCCAGCAACGCCTTTGCAGTTAACTGTTGTTCCTTAGAGCCTTTAAGCAGCACTTCCTGAGCAATGGATTTTGCCGCTTCTGCATCTCCCATATCAACATAGGCTTTTGCCAGGTCAATTTTGGTTTCAAATTCATCCATATCGGTCAGGTCAGAAACACTAAGGTCGAATTCCTCGCTATTACTAATATTTTGCAATGGCGTATCGAAGTCAAAGTTGAAAAGAAATTCGCTATTGCTTTCCTCTTCGTCTTCTATCTTTATTATGTCTGGTTTTGGAGTGGCTGATTGCGGCTCTTCGAGATTTTCTATGGGATCGAAATCAAAATTAAAATCAAAACTCGAAAAATTATTTCCCTGATTTTCGGTATCTGTGTTTCCTAGCTTATCAAATGAAAAAGTTTGGGCTTCTAAATCATTTTTTGCAATATTTTCCGAAGTTGATTCAATTCCAGTCAATTTTTCTACGGGATGATCAGATTTTGGATCAAATGCATCATCGGATAGCGATAGATTCTCATCAAAGGCCAAGCTATTGAATTCTAAATCCAGGCTGTTAGACTTCCCGGTTAAATTGGCGTCTTGGGGTTTTTCGGATGGTGATGCATTGGAAGATTCTTTAAAATCAAAATCGATTGTGCGTGCGGCATCACTTAAATCCTCATTTTCATAAGTAACGCTATCGATATTGAGGGCTTCAATATCCAGTTCAGCAGGTTTGCTGAGTTTTGGAGCGGTTTTA
>CAVUMJ010000234.1:0-17388 GCA_963741375.1 uncultured Pseudomonadota bacterium | reverse complement strand
CATGTTTCCAATGCCCACCCGCACCGGTTTGACCACTACGGCCCGATAGACTTTGGCCGAGGGTTTGACAACTCCGGTCAGAAGCCACTTGTTAAAATCCCACATCGTCCGGTTGAACGGCTCAATCAGGTCGGGCATGGCTTGCGGAAGTTCGACGGTTTGAGAAGAATCCGCGGCGCGCAACGGCCCGGTGATGCACAGCAGGAGAAGCAGAAACGTCCATCCCGGTGTTTTCCCAGCCCCCGGCAGATTCAATTCGCCCGTCCTTCCCTGACGTCTTTTTCTTCAGCGTGCCCTTTATCCATTATGCAGAATAGACTGCATCCATCCCGCCACTATGGGGTGTTCTCCCTACTGTAGCTTGAACGGCAGGCCGGGTGCTCTTGGCGTAGAGCGAGGACAATGTGCCGGCGATGTTTTGGTTCTGCACGTTTGTGCCAAAGCGGATCGTGGTCGAAGCTTCGCAGCCACGCAGGATAATGCAGTAGGTGCTGTTGGCCATGACGCCGAGCAAGTCGCCGTTTTTCGAGAACACCAGGTCGCCGGTTGACGGATTGAATTTGCCGAAACAGATCCCTTCAAGGAATTATGGTCCATCTTGAGATATTGCGGCGTCGAGAGATCAAT
This sequence comes from uncultured Pseudomonadota bacterium, assembly GCA_963741375.1. Classification (GTDB taxonomy): domain Bacteria; phylum Pseudomonadota; class Gammaproteobacteria; order Methylococcales; family Methylomonadaceae; genus Methylomonas. The sequence continues at coordinate 16,761 of CAVUMJ010000234.1, read as the reverse complement.
CTGGAACTGGCATTGCCCGTAGTAACCGTCGCGCGCGCCGACCACCACCGCGTCTTGAAACTTGAACGGGTCTTGGGCGAGATGATAAACCTTGCAACCCATCTGCCGCGCCGCGTCCGGGGCCACCGGCATGCGGGCGATGCGCGGGTCATAAAGATAAACAGAGAGCGAATCGATGGGAAAGGCCGCCGGGCCACGGGCGACGGTGGCCGTCAATTCGTTCCATTGCATTGGCTCCCACAGATTCAAGAGCGTGTCCCGCATGTGCCCAAGGCCAGAACGATGCTTAGAATCGAATTATCCGCTATTTGGCCGGGAAGATTATCCGGAAGCAGATGGGATAACTGGCGGGTTTGGAAGTAAAGCCGGCCGGATAATTCGGAATCCAAATTAGTGCCGATTTCAATTTTGGATAAGGGCAGTCCGTCATTAATGGATTTCTGATCGGCATCTCTGATCAATTCATCCAGAAAGCGGCTAACCTGACGAACATTTCGCGACACGTCAGACAAACCTTTTTTGGCATGATCTAATTCTTCCAACACAACCATAGGAATAAAAACATTGTGTTCTTGAAAACGAAAAATAGAAGTGGGGTCGTGCATTAATACATTGGTGTCTAGTACAAACAGTTTTTTGCCGATAGAAAGAATATTCATATTTTCCTTATGTTCTTCATAGAATGAATTTTTGTTATTTCCAATTTCTAATGTTGTTGAATTTTTTCAATATCAAGCGCTTTACCCCCATCAGCAAACTGAATCAAAATCTTTAATCTTTGCCTTCCTGGTAAACCCGTTTTACAAAAGGTTTTTACCACAAGTTGGAAATTACCATTTTTTGACTACAATCTGCAAATTATTCAGACAAGCCCTTGCAAGCTCAATAACTTACGTAGTCGATTTGCGCCATAACAAATCCGTAATGATGGCGCTTATAATCTTTAAACGGATTTTAAGGTTTTTTCAAAGACAATTCAGAAAAATTAATTGGGATGTTTTTGGTTAATGGGAAAAACTCTATATGGATAGGAACATCCATTTGGAAAGCAAATAAATTAGATTTACTTAAGGAAGATTTAAATCAAAATAGCACTAAAAATAAACGGCGGCATTGACATTTTGTATATGCATCAAGAATATTCCTTAGACAGCGAATCGGCAAGGATGAACAAACCAAAAGCCTTTTTGCAACATTAATCCGCCAGGAGAAACACAATGCAAACTCTTATTTCTCCATCCAGGCATAACGCTTTCACAAAATCGTCGGCAATGTTGAGTTTGTCTGTAACGATAATGGTATTTGCGGTGTTGGTGTCGGGCTGTACCCCCTTGGCGCTGAATCGTTTGGATCAACTTAAAACCGGATGCGAAGCCGACGATTTGCATGCCTGTCTGCAATTAGTCGAATTGAGTTGCGTGACAGGTTCCGGGAGTTATTGTCAGGATATTTCGATTTTTCAAACTGAAATGCAACTGATGTGTGAAGCAGGCAATCAACCAGCCTGTGAAGTTTTAGAAGTCGGCCCATGGCCTGGAGCTAATGGATACAACCCAAAAGCAAATCTTGAAGCGGCTACAGAGCAATGCGCGAAAAAATCCAGCTTTTTCATCTGCCTAGGCCTTTTTGACTATCAGAAAACTAAAGATCTTTCAGATGACTGTAAGTCAGGAAAGACCGGTAAATGTTTTGAATTACAACAATTGCCTATTCATCGCGAAAGCTTAAGCCAGAGCGCCTATTTGTTACATGCCATTAATCCCGGCAAGGCCAGTATCGTATTTGTTGTGCCGGCTGGCGTCAGTAATTTTATGGCAAGTTATGAGATATCAATTTTAGAGATCAAGGATGATAATGTTAAAGATGATGCTTTGGATATGATCGGAAATTTAGAAAGAAATACATTTTTCGTTGGCGAATTTAATCCCGGAAAACACTTATTTATGTCGTATAGATCAGTCTTGATTGGAAATGACACCGATTTTATTTACGCAGACTTAATGCCCGGCAGAGTTTATTATGTCCGTTATGATGGTGAAAAGCTGAACCCGGTTTCTATTAAAGACAAATCAATGGGTGATCTTAAAAACAGCATAGATTCCGGCATTTGGATTGGCTCTAATTCAGATGGCTGGACGTTTAAGCCTGAAAAATCCAGTGATTTTTGGCAACGCATTTTGTCTAAATATACTGAGAATTACCTAAAGTGGTTACAAAGGCCCGCAGCAGAAAAGCAGAATTTGGCGCCTGAAGATGGTGAGTAAGGATTTTTCACCACTATCCTTGTAAAAAATAATAACCAACTACTTTACTCGGGAATTAAATAGTACTAAAATAGTCCTCAATAAAAGAGGTGTTATGCTTAAACTGAGTAAATTAACTGACTATGCCACTGTGATCTTAAGCTATATGGCTAAAGATAAGTCCCGTGTGCATGTGGCTTTGGATATTGCCGAAGCCACGGGGATTGCTCAGCCTACCGCCAGCAAGATTTTAAAAATATTAGTTAAGGCCAGGGTGTTGTGTTCCGTGCGCGGGGCTAAAGGCGGTTATAAGCTAGCCAGAGAGCCGGAAAGGATAACCGTGGCCAGTGTTATTAGTGCGCTGGAAGGGCCGATAGCTCTGACCGAGTGCAGCGGCTCTCATAAGAGCTGTGAACAAGCCAGTGGTTGCAGTATTCAGGGGAATTGGCATCTGATTAATCAGAAAATTTCCCAGGCTTTAGAGTCTGTCACTTTGGCGGATATGATATTGCCTAGCAAAGTTCCGCAGGAAGTTTTTATTCCTGTTAGTCGTTTATTTCGTTAATTTGATCTGGGTCAGTCATGTCAACTAGCGCACAAGAAATTGAAAATTTAATCAATCAGCAATACAAGCAAGGCTTTGTGACCGATCTGGAAGCAGATACTTTTGCGCCTGGTTTGGATGAAGATGTGATTCACCGCTTGTCTAAAATCAAGAATGAACCGGAGTTTATGCTGGAATATCGCTTAAAAGCTTTCCGGCATTGGCAAACCATGCCGGAACCTAATTGGGCGCAATTAAGGATTGATCGGATTGATTATCAGTCTATCAGCTACTACTCGGCGCCAAAATCTAAAAATAATGGCCCAAAAAGTCTGGATGAGGTGGACCCGGAGCTGTTGAAAACCTATAAAAAACTGGGCATTCCTCTGGATGAGCAGGAAAAGTTGGCTGGTATTGCCGTCGATGCGGTTTTTGATAGCGTTTCGGTTGCCACTACTTTTAAAGCCAAGTTAAAAGAGGCTGGAGTAATTTTTTGCCCGATATCGGAAGCCCTTAAAGATTATCCTGAGCTGGTGCAGCAATATTTGGGCACCGTGGTGCCGCCGGGCGATAACTTCTTTGCCGCCTTAAATTCAGCGGTATTTACCGATGGCTCATTTGTCTATATTCCCAAAGGCGTGCGTTGCCCCATGGAGTTATCAACTTATTTTCGTATTAACGCCGCCAATACCGGCCAGTTTGAACGTACTCTGATCATTGCCGATGACGATTCTCACGTATCTTATCTGGAGGGCTGCACGGCGCCAATGCGCGATGAAAATCAGTTGCATGCCGCCGTGGTGGAATTGGTTGCCTTGAACAATGCCACTATTAAATATTCGACCGTACAAAACTGGTATCCGGGAGATAAGAATGGCTTAGGCGGCATCTACAATTTTGTGACAAAACGTGCGGAATGCCGTGGCCGTAATGCCAAAGTTTCCTGGACGCAAGTGGAAACCGGTTCAGCCATTACCTGGAAATATCCGAGCTGTGTTCTGTTGGGCGAGAATGCGGTCGGGGAGTTTTACTCTGTGGCTGTCACCAATAATATGCAACAGGCCGATACCGGCACCAAAATGATACATATCGGTAAAAATACGCGCAGCACCATTGTTTCCAAGGGAATTTCTGCCGGTCGCGGTCAAAATACTTATAGAGGATTGGTAAAAGTGGCGAAATCCGCGGAAAACGCCCGTAATCATACCCAATGCGATTCTCTTCTGGTTGGCGATCAGTGCGGAGCGCACACTTTTCCGTATGTGGAAGTGAAACAGCCTTCAGCTCAAGTTGAGCATGAAGCGACCACCTCTAAAATCAGCGAAGATCAATTATTCTTTTGCCAGCAACGCGGTTTGTCGGCGGAAGATGCGGTGTCCATGATTGTGAACGGTTTTTGTAAAGAAGTGTTTAGAGAGTTGCCAATGGAGTTTGCTGTGGAGGCCCAGGCTTTACTGGGTATCAGCCTGGAAGGCTCCGTGGGTTGATGGGGATTATTTTAACAGCAGTCAATCAATTTTTATTGAATTTTATAGTGATTGGAACGCAGGATTTTCCGGCGGCTAATCATTAACTTTATTAGGTAAACAAATGCTTAGCATCAAAGATTTACATGTCAGTATTGGCGATAAGGCTATTATCAAGGGTTTGAATCTGGAAATTCAGGCCGGGCAGGTTCACGCCATTATGGGGCCGAACGGAGCGGGTAAAAGTACCTTATCTCATGTATTATCCGGCAAGCCGGGTTATAACGTCACTGGCGGAAGTGTCACTTATATGGGCCGGGATTTGCTGGCTATGCCTGCCGAAATCAGAGCCCGTGAAGGGGTGTTTCTGGCTTTTCAATATCCGGTGGAAATTCCCGGAGTCAGTAATATTTATTTGCTCAAAGCTGCTCTGAATGCCGGCCGCAATCACCATGGCTTGCCGGAACTGGACGCCATGGATTTTTTAACTCTGGTTAAGGATAAGGTCAAGCTGTTGCAAATGGATGAAAAATTTTTGTACCGGGCGGTAAACGAGGGTTTTTCCGGCGGTGAGAAAAAACGCAACGAAATTTTGCAGGCGGCAATTCTGGAGCCGAAACTGTGTATTTTGGATGAAACCGACTCCGGACTGGATATTGACGCTTTACGCATCGTGTCGGATGGCGTGAATTCCTTACGTTCGGCACAACGGTCATTTTTAATGATTACCCATTACCAACGTTTACTGGATTATGTGGTGCCCGATGAGGTGCATGTGCTGGCTGATGGCCGCATAGTGAAAAGCGGCGGGCCGGAACTGGCTCTGGAGCTGGAAGACAAAGGCTATAACTGGCTGGAAGGGCAGGCGGCATGATGGCGGCCGTACAAACAGCCGATTCCTATGCGGCGGATTATGAAAGCATAGCCGGGCAATTGCCGGGGTTTGACCAGCTCTGGTTGCAGGTTTTTAGGCATAATGGTCTGCAAGTCTTTAATCAGCATGGCTTTCCGAATACCAGGGAGGAAGAATGGCGCTACACCAATCTGGCAATTTTAAACAAATTCCGATTTGTTCCCAAATTGACAGCAAAACCCAGCGCGGGTTTTGCGGATGCCTATTGTTTGCCGCATGCGCGCAGTCTGATGTTCATCAATGGCGTTTTTTCCCAGGCCCATTCGGATTTAAGCGGTTTGCCCACCGGTGTCAAACTGTTGCCTTTGCATCAGGCATTGCAACAAAACCCTGGCTTGCTGCAAAGTTATTTGGGAAAAGCGGTTGATGATGGCCTGCATAGCCTGATTGCCTTTAATAATGCCTGGTTTACCGATGGCCTAGTGGTTGAGATTGCTGAAAACTGTCAATTGGATAAACCCTTGCAAATTTTGCATGTGGTCACCGAGACTGAGGCTTTGGCGGCAACCCGGAATATATTGGTGCTTGGCAAAAATGCTAAGGCAGAAATTATTGAAACTTTTCTGGGCAGCACGCCGAATTATTTCACTGCTGTGGTTAATGAGTGTTTTCTGGACAATCATGCCGAGTTGACCTGGCATAAAATTCAGCTTGAAGCTGAAAATGCCGCGCATTTTGGCGGTACTTATTTAAAACAGGCCGATAATAGCCGCTTTACTCACCATCAATTTTCTCTTGGCGGCCTGTTGGCGCGCAACGATATCCATACCGATTTGCAAACAGCCGCGGAATGTTTCCTTTATGGCGTTTATCTTGGTGAAAATCGTCAGCATTTAGATCATCATACCCGAATTAATCATTTAAAACCGCAAGGCAAAAGCCGGGAGTATTATAAAGGCGTGTTGGGCGGACGGGCGCGCGGAGTGTTTCAGGGTAGGGTAATCGTTTCAGAGCAAGCTCAGCAAACTGATTCGGAAATGCAAAATCGTAATCTGCTATTATCCGTGGATGCGGAAGTGGACACCAAGCCGCAATTGGAGATTTATGCCGACGATGTCAAATGTTCGCATGGCGTCACGGTCGGTCAATTGGAAGAAAAATCGGTGTTTTATCTGCAATCGCGTGGTCTGGACGAAGTCAGTGCCAAAAACGTATTGACCTTTGCTTTTGCAAATGAAATGGTGGAAAAACTGGAAAATCCGCAATTGAAAGCCTTATTATTGCAACAGCTATTGATACGATTTCCAACCATCAAATTATAAATTGCCGTAGATTTAAATTTTTGATTTCGAGAGCAAGCGGCACAAAATCAATGTAGAGCCTATTAAAATCACAATGTCATTCCCAATAGAACAAATTCGCGCCGATTTTCCAATCCTTAACGAAAAAATACGCAATAAACCTTTGATTTATCTGGATAATGCCGCCAGTTGCCAAAAGCCGCAGGCGGTTATCGACAGTATTGTGCGCTTTTATCAGCATGAATACGCCAATATTCATAGAGGCGTGCATACCCTTAGCGTTATAGCCACGGAACGTTTTGAAAACTCCAGGGAAAAAGTCAGGGGCTTCATCAATGCGGAAACGCATAAGGAAATTATCTTTGTGCGCGGCGCTACGGAAGCCATTAATCTGGTGGCGCAAAGTTTTGCTAGACCCATGCTGGCTGCCGGAGACGAAATTCTGATCAGCGCCATGGAGCATCACGCCAATATCGTACCCTGGCAAATGGTTTGTCAGCAGACCGGCGCGATATTGAAAGTAGCGCCTATCAATTTGCGCGGCGAATTATTGTTATATGAGTTTGAAAAATTATTGACAGCCAAAACCAAATTGGTGGCTATCTCCCATATGTCTAACGCTTTGGGCAGCATTAATCCGGTGGCGAAAATCGTGGACTTGGCTCACGCCAAAAATATCCCGGTTTTGCTGGATGGCGCCCAGGCCACGCCCCATATGAGTGTTGATGTGCGGGCGCTGGATTGTGACTTTTATGTGTTTTCCGGTCACAAACTTTATGGCCCTACCGGCGTCGGCGTGCTTTACGGCAAGAAAGCTTTGCTGGAGGCCATGCCGCCTTATCAGGGAGGCGGCGATATGATACGCAAAGTGACTTTTGCTGAAACCGAGTATGCCGGGTTACCGCACAAATTTGAGGCGGGTACTCCGGCAATTACGGAAGTGATTGGTTTGGGGGCGGCGATCGATTATCTGAATCAGATAGGCATGAAGAATATTGGCGATTACGAGTCGCAATTACTGGCTTACGCCACTGCTGAGGCGGGAAAAATCCAGGGATTGAACATTATCGGTCAGGCTAGCGACAAGGGCGGCATTCTTTCTTTTACCCTCAATAAAATTCATCCGCATGACATTGGCACCATGCTGGATAGTTTAGGAATTGCCATCAGGGCAGGCCATCATTGCGCCATGCCGGTCATGGATTTTTATGAGATACCGGCTACGGCCAGAGCTTCCTTTGCCATGTATAATACTTTTGAGGAAGTGGATGTACTGATGCAGGGTTTAAAATCCATTATAGAAATGTTTGGATAGTTTGGGCGAAAAGCTTTCTTCAGCGGTTTGGCTTGAAAGCAAAGGTCATTGGGATCATGCTTATGCCAGCCTAATTAAATTTATATTTTCCGGAAATAAGTACCCAGGGTGTGCATATGTTTGATGATTTACGTGACTTATATCAGGAAGTGATATTCGATCATAACCGCAATCCGCGTAATTTTCGGGTTATGCCGGACGCCAATCGTCAAGTGGAAGGCTTTAACCCTTTATGCGGTGATCGTTTAACCTTGTATTTGCATATTGATAATCAAGTGATCATCGACGCCAGTTTTCAAGGCAGCGGTTGTGCGATTTCCACAGCCTCGGTATCATTAATGACGGAAATCATCAAAGGCAAAACTGAGTCGGAAGCCAATGAGCTGTTTAAGCAGTTTCATGCAATCACCACTGGCAAATCGGAGGGCCAACAGTTGGAAGCTCTGGGCAAACTAGCCGTTTTGGCCGGTGTGCGCGAATATCCGGCCAGGGTAAAATGTGCTACTCTGGCTTGGCATACTCTGGATGCCGCCCTTAAAAATCAGCAAAAATCCATCTCTACTGAATAATAGCCAATACCCGTGTATTTCGAGAGACTGGCAGTAGCTGTTGCGGACGCCAATAAGCTGTCAGCCAGTATAGAGCTGGCTGAGCGGCTGAATGTTCCGCTGGTGGAGATCGGCCGCGCCGACTTGACGATCCAGGCAAATTATTTTCTAAGTTACCGGGATAACTGTTTAAAGCTGCTGGACGTCCAGACTCTGAAAAAAGGTGGGCTGGCGGTTGAAATTGAACCACGTCAGGGTGAGCAGCGCTCTTACCCCGCTCCCAAAAATGGCCTGCTGGCTATGGCAATCGGCAAGAAAACCCATACAGTTATTGATGCTACTACGGGCTGGGCTCAAGATAGTTTAAGCATCTTCCGTATGGGTTACGATATACAATGCATAGAGCGCAGTCCGGTGATGGTGGAGCTGATCCAAGACGGTTTTGCCAGACTGGCGCAAAAAAGCTGGATGCAAAACCGCCAACTTCAGGCTCCAAAACTGCTGATTGGCAACGCAATTGAGTTATTAAGCAGCTTGCCGGAACAACCGGACTGCATTTATATCGATCCTATGTTTCCACCTAAACGCAAAAAAACTGCATTGTCGAAAAAAGCCATGACGATTTTGCGTGATATATTGGGCGATGATTTAGACAGAAATGATTTATTTACCGCCGCTATGCAGGCGGCAGGCAAGCGAGTAGTGGTAAAATGCCCGGACGATGCTGAGGTTTTGGCGGGGAAGCCTTCGCAAAGTTTTCAGGGCAAACTGCTAAGATACGATGTTTACTTAAAATGAGATTTCAAAAATCATGACAGAATGGATAGATGTGGTTGCCGTAGAGTTTCTGGCAGATGGCGAGCATGTTTTGGCGGAAGTACAGGGTGAGGAAGTGGCTGTGTTTAATATCGGCCAACAGTTTTACGCCATTGAAAATGTTTGTACGCATGATGGCGCTGAAATTGCCAGTGGTGAACTAATCGGGGATGAATTAGTCTGCCCAAGACATGGCGCCCGGTTTTGTGTTAAAACCGGTGAAGTAAAATGCCCGCCGGCATATGAGAACCTGCGCAGTTTCCAGGTTCGGGTGATGGATGGCAAAATTCAGGTTGCTGAAACAATTTGAAATAGGCGTAAGCTATCGCCAGTACTGTTTGAGTTGATCATGCATTTTCTACCTAACTTTTAGATAACCTGCTATGGAACATATCATTTGGAATATTGATCCGATTTTAATTGATATCGGGTTTCTAAAAATTCGTTGGTATGGAGTGATGTTTGCTTCTGCTTTCCTGTTTGGTTACAGCATGATGCAGTGGATTTATCAACGTGAAGGCAAAAATGTCGAAGATCTGGATCGCATGCTCTGGTATATGGCTATCGGAATTGTGGTAGGGGCAAGACTTGGACATACCTTACTCTACGATCCGGGTTATTATTTGGCAAACCCTTTGAAAATTCTGGCGATTTGGGAAGGCGGCCTGGCCAGCCACGGCGGTATTCTCGGTATTATTCTGGCTATGTATCTTTATAAACGCGGTACTGACGATTCTTATTTGTGGCTGCTGGATAGAATCGCTTTTCCTTGCACAATGAGCGGTTGCTTTATCCGTATCGGTAATTTCTTTAATTCGGAAATTTTGGGTACGGTCACCGATAGGCCTTGGGGTGTGATCTTTGCGCGCGTTGATGATCTGCCCAGACATCCGGTGCAACTTTATGAAGCATTTTGTTACGCGCTTATTTTTTTCTTCTTGCTTGCAGTATATAAAAAGACTTATGACAAGCCCATTAAAGGTTTATTGTTCGGATTGGTGATTTTTCTGGTTTTTGTGGTGCGGATTCTGCTGGAGTTTTTTAAGACGGAACAAGCCATGTATGATACCGGCTTGCCGTTCACTGCCGGGCAATTGCTGAGTTTCCCGTTTCTGTTAGTGGGCGGTGGTTTTATATACTGGTCTATTAAAAACTATAGAGCCATTACTGCCCGGTAATCGTTTATAATTGCACGCTTTTGAAGACCGGAAGGTCTCCAATGCAGTTTTCTTAAGGATTAACCGTTTTTCCCTGAGATTGTCTAAGGAATGGGTTAAGCCGTTCTTGGTTCGCACGCCATGAATGGGTTGCAGGCTTAACTGAACAGCATTGGTGACGTCGCCGGATTTTTGCTTGGAAAAGGTTCATGCAAGAGATTAACCCAATTAAGTACAAGATAGCGGAATTGCGTGAGCGCGGTTCAGGGCTAAAAGTTTATCTGGATTTTGATGTCAAAAGCGAAAGACTGGTGGAAGTGTTGCGCGAACTTGAAGATCCGTCAATCTGGAATAAACCGGAATTGGCGCAGGCTATGGGCAAGGAACGCAGCATGCTGGAAGGTATTGTCAATACCATCGTGAATTTGGAACAAGGCCTGACGGATGCCGAAGAACTGCTTTTAATGGCAGTTGAGGAAGACGACGAAGAAACTGTCGATACGGTAGCCGCCGACCTCGTCGAATATGAAAAACAAGTTGCCACCCTGGAGTTTCAACGGATGTTTTCCGGAGAAATGGACGCCAATAATGCTTTTCTCGATATCCAGTCAGGTTCCGGCGGCACCGAAGCGCAGGATTGGGCATCGATGATAGAACGTATGTATTTGCGTTGGGGTGAAAGCAAAGGTTTTAAAACCGAACTGATCGAAGAGTCCCCTGGTGATGTGGCGGGCATAAAAAGCGCTACTATCAAATTTGAGGGATCTTACGCCTTCGGCTGGCTGCGAACTGAAACCGGTGTGCATCGTCTGGTTAGAAAATCGCCATTTGATTCCGGTAACCGCCGTCATACTTCGTTTGCTTCGGTTTTCGTTTCCCCGGAAATAGATGACGATATTGAGATCGACATCAATCCTGCGGATTTGCGCATAGATGTGTATCGCGCCAGCGGCGCCGGCGGTCAACACGTTAACCGTACCGAGTCGGCTGTCAGGATTACCCATAATCCCAGCGGTATTGTGGTGCAGTGTCAAAGTGACCGTTCACAGCACAAAAATAAGGATACCGCCATGAAACAGTTAAAAGCCAAGCTGTATGAACTGGAAGAGCTGAAACGTAACCAGAGTCAGCAAGCTGTTGAGGATGCCAAGTCGGATATTGGTTGGGGCAGCCAGATTCGTTCCTATGTGTTGGACCAATCCCGTATCAAGGATTTGCGCACCAATGTGGAAACAGGCAATACTCAGGCAGTGCTGGATGGCGCGCTGGATCAGTTTATTGAGGCCAGTCTGAAGAGCGGTTTATAATGAATTAATTCATTAACGTAAGCTTTGATCAATCGTAATTTTAACGTAGGATGTAGGTCAGTAGCGAAACTCATCTTTATAGGCCTGATTGATGGGTTTCGCTATCGCTCTAACCATCCTACGGTCTTGATCAATTCAGTTTTCTCGGATACTGCGCTGAATAGTTACGATCTATCAATTGTTTTTCGTTGATGCCGAGCCTGTGACGCCATGGTAAGGCAGTGTCCAATTGGGATCAATAACGTAGTTTTCTTTTAATTTGACGTCAGTGATAAAGTAGGGCTCGTAGCCATGCTATGGCAATAGTTGAGGCCGGAAAGCCCTAAGCTGATTTCACTAAGCAGTTACCTCAAAAAAATTTAATTTTTTATTCACCAGATATGTCAGAAATCGAATTAGACGAACAAGAACAAATCCGTCAACGCCGGGAAAAACTTAATAGCTTGCGTGAAGAGGGAACGGCTTTCCCTACCGATTTCCGCAGAAATGCGTTGACCGGACAATTATTGCAACAATATGCTGAAAAAACCGAAGAAGAGCTGGAAGCCACTCCGATACGGGTAAATATAGCTGGTAGAATGATGACCAGACGGATTATGGGTAAAGCCAGTTTCTGTCATTTGCAGGACATGTCGGGGCAAATTCAGATTTATGTCAGTCGCGATAACTTGCCGGAAGGGGTTTATAACGAGCAGTTTAAAAAATGGGATATTGGTGATATTCTCGGCGCCGAAGGGGTGTTATTCAAAACCAAGGTGGGGGAGTTAAGTGCTCGTGTCGATCATATCAGACTGTTAACCAAAGCCTTGCGGCCTTTGCCTGAAAAGTTTCACGGCATCGTTGATCAGGAAATCAAATATCGGCAACGATATCTGGACTTGATTATGAGCGAAGAAACCAGGCAGACTTTTTTGTTGCGTTCCAAAATTGTCGAATATATTCGGCAGTTTTTAATCGGTCGGGACTTTCTGGAAGTGGAAACACCCATGATGCAAGTCATTCCGGGTGGCGCGACTGCCAGGCCGTTTACCACCTTTCACAACGCTTTGGATATGGAGTTATACCTGCGGATCGCTCCGGAACTGTATTTAAAACGTCTGGTGGTCGGTGGTTTTGAGCGGGTGTTTGAGATTAACCGAAATTTTCGAAACGAAGGATTGTCAACTAGGCATAATCCTGAATTTACTATGCTTGAATTCTATCAGGCCTATGCAGAATATGGCGATTTAATGGATTTGACTGAGGCCATGTTGAAAGGCATAGCTGAAAATATTATCGGACAAACTATTATTGATTATCAGGGCGAACAATATGATTTTGGTAAACCGTTCGCCCGGATGACTGTGTTGGAGTCGATTTTGAGTTTTAATCCTGATCTGAAAATCACAGATTTGCAAACTTTTGATGCAGCAGTAAAAGTGGCCGAAAACCTGGGCATACCGGTAAAAGACGGATATGGTTTAGGCAAAATTCAAATCGAGATTTTCGAAAAAACCGTGGAGCATCGCTTGATGAATCCGACTTTTATTACGGCTTATCCGGTGGAAGTGTCGCCGTTGGCTCGCCGCAATGACCAGGATCCGCATGTAACCGATAGGTTTGAATTTTTTGTTGGCGGCAGAGAAATTGCCAATGGATTTACAGAGCTGAATGATGCCGAAGATCAGGCGGAAAGATTTAGAAAGCAGGTAGCAGAAAAGGAAGCTGGAGATAATGAAGCCATGCATTTCGATGCCGATTACATTACCGCGCTGGAGCACGGTATGCCGCCGACTGCTGGCGAAGGCATCGGAATTGACCGATTGGTGATGTTGTTTACCAATTCTCCAAGCATTAGAGATGTATTGTTATTTCCGCACATGCGCCAAAAAAACTAGCGTTAATAACATAATGAATTTTAATTTGATCAGAGAGTCCTATGAGCGTAGATGCAAGCCAATTTAAAAGCGCCCTTAAATTATGGGGGAGCGGAGTAACCGTGGTAACGGCTCATTCAGCCGATGGTCCAAAGGGCATGACGGCCACCTCTTTCAGCAGTGTTTCAGTTGAACCTCCGCAAGTTCTGGTCTGTCTGAATGAAAATACTGAAACCGGAGCCGTGGTGATGGAACAACAGGTATTCGCAATTAATATTCTGAATACCGAACAACAGGCAGTTTCAAACGAGTTTGCAGGCGCCGCCAATCAGGAATTACGTTTTGCTGCAACTGTCTGGCAGCGTGGTGACTTAGGGGCTCCTATTTTGACGGAAGCTTTAGCCAGCCTGGAGTGTAGAGTGGTTCAGCAGGTGAAAGCGGGCACGCATTGGATTGTGATTGGAGAAGTTCAAACTGTTATTTGCCGATCAGGCGAACCTTTAATGTACTATAACGGCGCCTATCACAAATTATTGCTGGATTAATTGCCAGCATAGCTTGGGTTATAGCTGCGCTAACCCAAGCTATGCTTCCGGTTTTAACCTGTATTTTATTTAAGTAAGCGCTTTCCGGGCAAATTATAGAAATCGTCGGACTTGAAATATTCCTGGAGGTATTAAGATATTTTCTTCCGGCCTGACGGCTAATGTTTGAATTTTCATGAGGTCAACATGGTATGAAGGACAAACTAAATCTATCCGAAATTTCCAAATTTGTGCTTGATTGGCTAAGCAAAGCCAGGATTTGGCTGGAAACTTCCTGGCAATCCATCTCCAAGCCCACTGCGGATAACAACAATCCCCCGCCCAGGCCTGCAAGAATTTTGCTGTATTTCATCGTAGGGCTGTTCATCTTGTCTCTGTTTTCCGCCGGCGAAAATATTCACGGCCGAGAAATTCCATACAGTCAATTTATTAGCCTGGTCAACGATAACAAAGTTGAGAATACAGTTGTCACGCAACGATTTATCAATGGCAGTCTGAAGGAAGCTGATAAAACTCTTGGCAAGTATTTTTATACCATTCCGTTGTGGGATGAAGGTCTGGTCAAAAACTTGCAAGAACACAAAGTGGAGTTTGTGGTCAGAAGCGGAGAAAACTGGTTCAACAATCTGTTCTTCAATTGGATCATTCCCATTGCCATTTTCGCCGGGATTTGGATGTGGTTATTGCCGCGCATGACTGGTGGCGGCCGGTCTTTTCTAAATTTGGGTAATAAAGCCCGCATTAAGCAGGAAACTGCCAAAAATACGTTTGAAGACGTCGCGGGTGCGGAAAGCGCCAAGCAGGAATTAAAAGAAACCATAGATTTTTTGATTTCACCGGAAAAGTTAAAAAAACTTGGCGGCAGAATGCCCAGAGGCGTATTGCTGGTTGGCGCTCCGGGAACAGGTAAAACACTACTGGCGCGTGCAGTTTCCGGGGAAGCCGGTGTGCCGTTTTTTAATATTAGCGCTTCGGAGTTTATTGAATTATTTGTTGGTGTCGGTGCGGCAAGAGTTCGCGATTTGTTTGAACAGGCTCGTCAAAAAGCCCCATGCATCATTTTTATTGATGAACTGGATGCAATAGGACGTTCCAGAGGCGGCCCGGTGGTGATGGGCGGTAATGACGAGCGCGAACAAACCTTAAACCAGTTGCTCACCGAGATGGATGGATTCGATCCGACTTCCGGCGTGGTGGTGATGGCTGCTACCAATAGACCGGAAATTCTGGATAAGGCGCTGTTGAGAGCAGGCCGGTTTGACAGACAAATTGTGGTTGATAAACCGGATTTTCAGGATCGTATCGCCATTCTAAAGCTGCATTGTAAAAGCATGAGTCTGGAGGAAAACATTGATTTATCTATTGTAGCTAAACGTACTCCGGGATTTGTCGGCGCGGATTTATCCAATATTGCCAATGAAGCAGCCATTTTGGCGGCCAGAAGCGGACGTGACACCGTGACGATGGTGGATTTTGAAGCGGCAATCGACCGGGTAATGGCCGGGCCGGAAAAGAAAAATCGCGTGCTTGGCCCTGAGGAAAAACGCCGGGTAGCCTATCATGAAGCCGGACATGCCTTGGTGGCGGAAAACGTGCCTAATAGCCAGCCAGTCCATAAAATATCCATTATTCCCAGAGGTGTGTCGGCATTGGGATTTACCTTGCAATTACCCTTGGATGAAAAATATTTGGCTACTGAAGCGGAGCTAAAAGATCAACTCGCAGTGTTATTGGCCGGGCGGA
This sequence comes from uncultured Pseudomonadota bacterium, assembly GCA_963741375.1. GTDB lineage: Bacteria > Pseudomonadota > Gammaproteobacteria > Methylococcales > Methylomonadaceae > Methylomonas. The sequence continues at coordinate 1,067 of CAVUMJ010000234.1, read as the reverse complement.
CTGCTGAGCACATAGTTTTGGAGAGTGTTTCTACCGGCGCCCAAAATGATCTGGAAAAAGCAACTGAAATTGCCCGCAATATGGTTTGTTATTTGGGGATGAGTAAAAAACTGGGGCCATTGGTATATGGGCAGCGACAACAACTGCAATTTTTAAGTACTGATTTTGCTGAACAGCGCAACTATAGTGAAGAAACAGCACGTATAGTGGATGCCGAAATCAGGCAGTTGATAGATGAAGCCGAACAGCGGGCCTTAACTATCCTGACGGCTCATCGCCACCAGCTTCAGCAGTTAGCAGAACTATTACAGGAAAAAGAGGTGATACTCAGAGAAGAAATGCTGGCGTTGTGGGGAAAGCCTGCATAAGTTTTAGTTTGCTTGACATAGAACGTGTCATTCGCCGTGAATGATCGATCATGGCTGGTTTTTTTAACCCATGCTCAAATATCTTTCTCCGGTATCATGAGCTATGGTGACTACGGTTTTGCCTTGCCCTAATTTTTCAGCAATTCGTAAAGCAGCATAGATACTGGCGCCAGAGGAAATCCCAACCATTAGACCTTCTTTTGCTATCAATTGTTTACGCATGGTTATGGCTTGTTCCGTACTGACTAGTTCTATGCCGTCCAGTAAATCTACATCCAGATTTTTGGGAATAAACCCGGCGCCTATACCCTGGATCTTGTGTGGGGAATGAGTGCCGCCGGAAATCACCGGCGATTCCGCGGGTTCAACTGCAATCACCTGAAATTTCGGGTTACGATTTTTAATCACATCAGCAACACCGGTAATGGTGCCGCCAGTGCCTACACCGCAAACAAAAGCATCCGCATCGCCATCGGTGGCAGACCAGATTTCCTGAGCAGTGGTTAACCGATGGATTTCAGGGTTGGCCGGATTTTCAAACTGTTGCGGCATATAGGCTCCGGCCGTTTGCTCAACTATTTCCTGCGCCTTGTTTATCGCGCCGCGCATACCTTCGGAACCGGCAGTCAATATGATTTCCGCTCCGTACAGACTTAAAAGATGACGCCTTTCAATTGACATGGTTTCCGGCATGGTCAA
>CAVUMJ010000233.1:0-10446 GCA_963741375.1 uncultured Pseudomonadota bacterium | reverse complement strand
CAAAAACACGATTTGCTGTTGAAAGCCAGGATTTTCCAGCCACTGGTGTTGAGGATAACCCAGCATGGCTTCAGCTTTTTTACTGACATAGCGATATCGATGCTGCAGAACGTCAAATTCCCAAATAAAGCCGTCTATACCTTGAATAAGATTGTTCTGACGCAGTTCAAGTTCAGAAATGGTTTTTTGTTTTGCAAAAACATAGGCGTCCATAATTAAACCAATGTCCAAAGTTATGACTTTGGTTAAGGCGTTAAACAAGTTGCTTAGCTGGTCTTGGTCGTTATTTAGAAGTTCACGCAGTTGAGCAGGCAGCTCAGATAAATATTTTCTATAACCGCCTATTAACCATTTGACGTCAAGACCGATGCGTTCGTGAGTCAAACCTATTTTTAGACGATTGTGGAAATAATCCAAATCATACTCGCCAGCACTCAAGGACTGAAAATAAGCAGACTGAGTGTGTTTTAGTTGGGTAATGCTGATATTTTGACGTCTAAGCAGTTCCTGATTTTCCCGGAAAGCAAAAATATGGTCATAAAAGCAATCAACAAATTGTGCCTGGTATTGAACAAGTAAAGGGTGGATGCTTTTTAGTATGGTAAGATCGGTATCGCTAAATTCCAGAAATGCTTTACGCCGGGCAATTTCGATTTCATCTATGCCTAATTCTTCAGCGATGTCAGAATAAGAAAAATTAAACTGTTTCATAGTGCCCGGGATAAGTTGGATCTTTTGTTACACACATTGCGTACAAATTTTTCAATCAAACACAAGTAAAGACATCAGAGCCACAAAACAGACTCGGACAGCCTCCTAATACTTAGGTCCGGATGTTAGGGCAGTTAGAAAGTTGTTTGGTTTTTCATTCCAATCACCAATTTCTACTGTTATTTCAAAAGGCCTGTCTTCGACTATTCAGCCAGTAAATATAGCATAGGCTTGAGCATTGCGGAAAAAACCCCATGGATTTAGAAATGCCGTAATAATCAGTCTAAATTCGTTGATTAAAGAAGACTTAATTCAACGGTATTGCTGGATTGCTTTTTCAGTAGAGGATTTTTTATGATAGAAATAACAGATTAAACCGGCAAGTAGTCCACCTGTTGTGTCTGCAAGCCAATCTATGGCATCGGAATTTCTGCCGATGACAAATGATTGATGCCATTCATCGCTTATTCCGTAAACACTGCAAAAAAACACGGTAGCTATCCAAATTAGTTCTCGGCGAGGAATCAACATTAGAAAAAATCGCCACGCGAACAAACCCATAACAAAATAAGCGATCAGATGATGTAATTTGTCTTCGTTCTGAAAATAATCAGGGGCTGGCAAATTGGACTGATCGGAAAGCCAAAATATTAAAATGCAATAAAAAAATAATGCTGAATAAGCCAGCGGTTTCTTCATGAAATAAACTCCTGTTGAGAATTTTCCTACTCTTAAGCGTAGTTTAACCTAAAATTGTTTTAATTTGTGTGAATTAATCTACACGTCTGTTTTATAAAGCTTGAGTGGTTTGCTGACAGAATGGTTTTATTTCGTTACGGCACTTTTAGACAATGATAGTGTCAAAATCTAGTAACTAAAGGGGAATGATAATGAAAAAGCATACAATTTTTGTAGTGGTAATATCCATGTTGTGCGGTCTTTATAGCAGCGTGAGTTTAGCTCATGGAGGTGGAGGAGGAGGCCACGGTGGTGGTGGTGGCGGTCATTTTGGCGGTGGCGGCGGCCACTTTGGCGGCGGCGGGCATTTTGGCGGAGGTCATTTTGGCGGCTATGGATACCGCGGCGGATTTTACGGCCTTGGCGCTTTTGGCTTGGGCTTGGGGTTGGGGTATGGTTTAGGTTATCCTTATTACGGCTATGGATATGGCGGTTATCCATATTACGGTTACGGCGGATATGGTTATGGTTATCCTAGCTACGGCTATGGTGGGTATCCAGGTTATGGCTACGGTGGCGGGGTGGCGCAAGGCCAGAATTATGTGCAGCAGGTTGCACCGGCCCCTGCCCAACAACAATATCAATCAGGATATTGGTATTACTGTAATAGTCCGCAGGGTTATTATCCGAATGTTAGGGAATGCCCTAACGGATGGCAGCAGGTTTCGCCAACACCGCAACAGTAAAACTGCTTGCTTTAGTCAATCACGTATAGGCCGGATTTATCAATTTTCAGTTTTTCTAAGGAGTGATTCTGTTGCATTTTTAACTGCATCATTAACACTCCAGAATAGTTTGCCTTCAAATTTTTCCGGAGCCAGTTTTATTAACAGCTGAGAAATCGGATCTTTCACACGCGCCAGCAGCAAGATTTTTTGTTGCCGGCTCAATTGGTCGGAAAATTCGATTAAACTCTCTGCGGCAGTACTATCCAGATTACTGGTTTCTTCCAGACTAATCACCAGAATTTTGATGTGATCTCTGGTAATCAATCGCTGTTGCAATTCCGCCAATATTCCTTCCACACTGGCGAAAAACAAGGGTTCTTCCGGGCGTAAAATTAAAGCGCCAGGGCAAGTGTGAGCATTGGGGTGATTTTGTAAATCCACAAAATCTCCACTGTCATCCAGCTCTGCGAGTTCACGGACTAACGGTTGGGTGAATGCATGGATGGCTGACGCTATGGAAAGCGCAATTGCGATTAACATGCCATGCAATACCCCAAAAACCAGTACTGCAATCACTGCGGCAAGAGCAATATACTGGTCTCTGTTCATTCGCCAGAGAGCAATCAGCGGTTTAGGGCTTAAGGCGTGGCTCAGGGCGTTAATGACGGCGGCGGCAACAACCGGTTCCGGGATATGACCTATCCATGCTTGGCCAAAAATAATCATTAATAACAGGACGAATGCCGCAAAGACTCCGGCAAATTTGGTTTTTGCTCCGGAGTCCTCATTAGCGGAACTGGCTGAAAAGCCGGCCGCAACCGGCATGCCTTGCAATAATCCGGAAAGAACATTAGCCGCACCCAAGGCAAATAGCTCGCGATTGGGTTCTATACTATTACCATGCAGTAAAGCCAGACTTCTGATGCTGCCCCAGGATTCAGCAACTAATATGACTAATACACCTAGGCTTAATTCACCTAATTGCAACCAGTGATCCATTGTTAACTGCGGCACGCTCAAGCCGGGTATGTTAAAGGTTACGCTGCCCACCATGCTAATACCATAATCGCCAAGGTTGAAGTGGTAGCCTAAATAAATTCCCAATAGCAAAATTACGAATGCAGCCGGAATATTTCGCCACTGTTTGAGAATACCCAGTAAAAGCAATGCGCTAAATCCTAGACTGGTGCTCCATAAAGCCCAATTCTGATAATTAAATATGGTAAACCCCCGGCTATGCCGGGGGACTCCCAAAGGTTTGACCTATAAGTCGGTCTTGATCATTCTCTTTAACTCGACCAAGAGTAAGGAGAATAAACCATGCGAGAGTATCAAAGTTTGAGCCATACGAAGTGGAATTGCAAATACCACGTCGTGTTCATACCGAAAAGAAGAAAGAAAGTGATATTTGGTAAGTTGCGTAAGCATTTAGGGCAACTATTGCATGAACTAGCGAAACAAAAAGGTTGTGAAATAGTAGAGGGGCATCTTATGCCTGATCACGTTCACATGTGTATAAGCATACCGCCCAAATATGCCGTATCGAATGTAGTAGGTTTTATAAAAGGGAAGAGCGCCATATCCATTGCCAGACAGTTTATGGGAAAGACCAAAAACTTTACTGGAGAAAATTTCTTGGCAAGAGGTTATTTCGTCTCAACAGTAGGATTGGATGAGGAAGTTGTCAGGGCATATATCAGGGAGCAAGAAAAAGAAGAGGTTCGATACGAACAACTTGACTTGCTAAAATAGTTTATCGCCTTTAGGCGATTCACGAATAGGCCCCTTTGAGGGGCTAACATTAATAAGCCCCCGGCTTTGCCGGGGGTGATTTAACTTTCTATTAATTCTATAATGATATGGAATGGATCGCGGCTTTCCACGGTCACACCCAAAATAACGGGTAGTTGTTTGGAAATAATGGTTAAGGCTAATGCGAAGGAAAAACCATGCAAAACCGGCCGGGATACGAAGGCGGATAAACGTCCGAAACCGGTCTTGGCAAGTATGCATAAGCCTAGGCCGGTTAATAAGACCAGTGCTATTCCCAAATGCATGAAAGCCGGTTTATCCACCGGGTTTAAAGAATGCACGATGGCTGCAAGTAATGCCGCCGCCGATGAGGTGGGCGCGACAATCGCAAATTGACTTTTTCCTAAACAGGCATAGCAAATCAATCCTGCCAGTGCGCCGGTAATCGCCGCCTGGATGGTAAGATGGGCAATGGCGGCATAGGCAACTGCTTCCGGTAATAAAATAAAGGAAACTGACAGACCGGCGAGGATATCAGCCAGATAAAATTTTCTCAATTGGGAAAAGGTGAACAAATTGTTTAGGGAAGGATAGGACATGTTTCCAATTTTCTGATGAACTGATCAATGAATAAATAATCTAATGAGCTAAACTTAAAATTTCATCGGCAATTGCAGGCAATATTAAAATGCAGATGATAAAGGCTGCTAAACTGATCATAAATTTACTTCTTAAAAAGCAAATTGAAGATCAGGCTTAGCACGATGCTGACTACAATCATTGATGTGATTGGAAAAAAAATAGAGCTATGTTCATTTTCAATGCGAATATCACCAGGTAGCTTGCCGAACCAGTTTATCAACCAGGGCGCATAGTTTAATATCAGACCGATAACCAAAATGATGCCGCCAACTGTAATGAATATTTTAGCTTCCATTTAGCCTCCTGAATGAGTCAATTTTTATGGACGATTAAAACACTAAAATGAATTTAAACATGAATAAATCTTTTCCAATTAGGCGGCTTCCTGTCAATAGGCAGGGTAAGGATTATGTGGTTGGCGATCTGCATGGCTGCTGGCATTTACTTGAAAGAACGCTGGATTTGATCGGTTTTCGTTTTAACCATGACCGTTTATTCTCAGTGGGCGATATCATAGATCGCGGGCCGGAATCCTTACATTGTTTGCAATTGCTGGAACAACCCTGGTTTTTTGCGGTATTAGGTAATCATGAATATATGTTGCTGGAGTTTTTGCAGGATTATTTACGGCACGGCAAGCTTGAAACTTTGCATGATGTTTATGATACCGGTTTTCTGGAGTTTGGCGGCGACTGGATCATACAACACTACGATCCGCAAAGACAGGTTATGTCCGATGATTTTAACCAAGGACTGAAAAACATTCTGGAATTGCCGATTATGCTGGTGGTGGGCGAGGGGAAACAGCGTTTTCATGTCGTACATGCGGAATTGGCAAAACACAACCAGCCTGACATGATGCCGGATATCTGGCTGGATGCCGATATAGATCTGTGGCTGAAGGCTGGTGAAGTTCCTCCTGAGGCGCAAGAAAGATTGTTATGGAGCCGCACATTGGACAGAACTGCCTGTAGCGGCCTGATCAGTTGTCCGGACAGGCTTGCCGGGCTGTCCACCACATTTTGCGGTCACACTTATTCCAAGATTCCCCGCCAGGTTTTTTCGCATATCTGTGTGGATACCGGAGCTTTTACCTATTTATATGCTGAAAAAGATAACGGTTTGACCGTTTTTGATGTTCAGGCCAATCGTTGGCTGAAACTGTGTAACGGTATTGATAATATGCTGGAGGTTGGAGAGTTTGATTGCCTGTTTTGCTAATCTCGTACTGCCGCTTAGGGTTTTGCAGGGTCACGAACAATTAAAAAATAAACCAGACTGCCTGCCAAAGCGCAGAAGATGCAAAATAAGTTCATGGCTTCAAGGCTGACAAAACCGCTTAAAGGGTTTCGCAGATCAAATGGAGCGAATGGAGTAACATCTTCATGCACCAAAGCATCAAAAAGCACATGGCTGTAATCGCCAATAAATGCGCTTAACATGGCGATTCGCCAGTTTACGGCTGCCAGGATTTTTTTTATTCCGGGCAACTGCGCACCGATATTCAGCAAATACCTGCCGGTAATGGCTGAAAAGATAGCTAAAAATGTTGCCCCCAAAAAATTATGCGTCAAGCCATGATGTCCGCCTTGGCCCGTAAGATGAAAAATTAAAGGTTCCATGTCTATCAAAATTTGTGACCAGCCGAAAATCAACAGCGAGAATTTGTTGGGTATCACCGCCTTAACGGCAATCGCAGGCCCCATATGGTAAGGTGTAAATGGCAACAGTTTTTTCCCGGGATTCTTAAAATAAGTTTATTAATATATTTTAACAATCAATTGGCAGGTGTTTTCAATTTTATCAGTGCCGGCTAAAATTACTTTAATACCCATTTGCTAAGAATTTATGGAATCAACCTGAGTAGATGCTGTGGTGTCCGAAACAGGATAGGCAAGCCCATACCAGTTTTTGATATGCAGATAATTGCGGATAGGGGTTTTGATCAGTAATAGCAGCAGTCCAATCGAATACAGGCACCATACTGCCGCCCATTCGTTCATGTTGTCGGTAGTCAAAAAGGCCAGGATAGGGCCGGTTATTAAATGATAGACAACCAGTTTCCAAGATCCATACAGTAATGGCAGTAAAAAAGCCGCATACACATAGGCATTAGCCATTTCAATACTGCCATTGGCCGGAATAGCCCAGGCAATGTGCCAGCTACCTGATGTTGAACAGATTTCCCGTCCGCAAAAAGGCATGTCAAAGATCAGGCCGGCGCCCATTAATAGCTGATAGGATTTCTCATAACAAAATTCCGCCCAGGCAAACGGATAGATTCGCATGATAAAAATCATTGCCGCAATACCACACAGCGCATAAACCCAAGTAGCAATTTGTTTGCGTACATGTTCCGGGAGAAAGTGCATGGCGACTGCGTTTATAAAAAACGGCTGGAAGGTAATATGGATATAGCCAAGCAGAGTAGCCACCTGGTTGCGCGGGTTTGCGCACTGATCGATAACCGTATAAGTATAGGCCTGCAATAATTCCATTAAGGAAAAATAGCCTAAAGCCATACATAGGGTTTTTGATTCACCCTGACGGAAAAAATATGCGGTGCTGATAAAACCAGTCGCCGCCAGACAGGCTGATGCTTCGCCGCTCCAACACATAATTTTCTAGATTGAATGCCAGTTTATAAAAACTTTATCATATTTTTAATGCAAACTAATGACAGCTTGAAATTCCGGCCAAATACTCCCGAGTCCCAAAACTTCTGTTATCTCTATCAAAAAACCATCTTCACATTATTCAAACTGAGCCACTATCCGGAGTTTCGATTTCTGTAATTAATTTGGTGCAATCAGTTACACTATTAAAGTGAATTTAATTTTCATTTCTGCAATAGAATTGTAAATTATATTTAGTTTTATCCGCAAGGTTGCGGGTCAATAGCTTGGATTGTTTGTTATTGTTTTCGGCAAGAAACTGCCAATGTCTTCAATTTGATTTCAGGAATTGTTATGAAACCATTTAAATGTTTGTTTCTTGCCGCATGCTTTCTACTGCTATCGCCTGTTTTTTTTGTTCAGTCAGCATGGGCGGCTATTCCAACTACGCCTGCCGGTCACGATAAATTTCGCATACATACCGGCTTACCGAAAAGGCAGCATGACTCTTTGTTTTCGTATACGGTGGAGTGGCGGTTGGACGATGGTGAATTATATCGTTCTACCGGTCTGAGTTTTTTAAATGCAAGCAAAGTTGATAATGCAACCGGTTCTGTCCATACGGCCAAAAAACTGCATACCGCCATAAAAGACGCCTTAATTCAGCTTGACCCAAACTGGCGCGGTATTAGCATTAATCATCCGGAAAACCTGCCGGAATTGATTATTTCGAATAAACAGGGTTTTTCCATGACCTCTGTGACCATTAAAGATTATTCCAATCAGGCCATGACTTTTGATCTGGTAGATAAAAGTTTCGTACAGGAAGGCGTACAAATCGGCATTGATCTGGTCTATACCTCAGACGTTGAATATCTGGAAGGCTTTTCTTCCAAAAAGACTTTATCAGCTTCGCATGGCGAGATAGAAGTCAGTATAGAAGGTCAAAAGCCGGTTCTGATTAAAACCGACGGTAAAACCACTCAACAGCTGGAAGAGGAACTGGCCAAACTACTTAATAAGGCGCAAACCAGCAAAACAGCGCTGTACGAAGGCGTGTTGAGTTCAGACACCCGAAATAACAAGCCTTTTGATGGCCATGAAGTGCAATTGTTAAACCTGTCCGCCAATTCCATCAGTATAGATGTACGCGATCCTGAGTTGGGTGTTTTGGTAAAATTCAAATATAGGGATGAAAATCATTCCGTCAAAATGATTGAACCTAGATTCATGCTGGGCTTTTTGGCTGTAGCCAGTATTTTAACGGTAGTGATTATCCGTTTAAGGAACTCTAAAAAATCTGTTTAATATCAATAGTTTCATAAATTTTCGCATTAAGCGATTAACGAGAAACCGCTATGTATTTAGGTTATTGGTATTCCCCGGTCTTGGAAACCGGTGGTGTTTGTCAAAGGACGCCGCAAGTACGTCCAGGCTTTACGCCAGCATTATCGACATGGATGTTGTGTATGCTGGTATTGCAGGAGCAAATACCAGCACATGCTGGCGAAACCTTTGCCAAACACCCCCGATTCCCAAGCCCTCTGACATGACGCATGTTAAAGGCGAAAACTTTTGAAACAATTAATAGTATGGTTTGTTGCCGAGTATGCTAAATGTGCAGACTGAAAAAATTCCAGTGGGAATCAGCAGTTGTCTGCTGGGCCATGAAGTGCGCTATGATGGCGGCCATAAATATCACAGTTATATAGAGCGTAATTTAGGCCGGTATTTTGAATTCAGACCGTTTTGTCCGGAACTCGAAGCTGGATTAGGCGTGCCTAGGCCACCGGTGCGTCTGCAGGATACCGGACAAGGCATTCGCTGTGTTGGCGTTAAAGATCAGCAGTTGGATGTGACTGAGGCATTGCAACTTGCTTCCGGTCGCCAGTCGCCTTGGCTTAAGGAATTGTGCGGCTATATTTTGAAAAAGGATTCGCCAAGTTGCGGCATGGAGCGGGTCAAGGTTTATAGTAATGATATTGCCGCTAAAACCGGCACCGGTGTGTTTGCCGATTATTTGCAGCAAAATTTTCCAACCCTGCCGGTAGAAGAGGAGGGCAGGCTGGGCGATCCGCAATTAAGGGAAAATTTTATTCAAAGAGTGTTTGTACGGCAACGTTGGCGGCAACTATTCCTGCAACCGCTTAGCATGCATGGTTTGATGACTTTCCATAGTCAGCATAAATTGATTGCGATGAGCCATGATCAAAATCTAGCTAAAGAGCTAGGGCGTTTGCTGGCCCAAGCAGATACGGAAAATATTGAGGCAGTGGCCCAGCGTTATATTGAGGCATTGATGGCCTGTCTAAAAATCGTTGCCGGCCGCGGTAATCATGTCAACGTGCTTCAACATATTCAAGGTTATTTGAAACGTAAGCTGGATAGTGACGATAAGCAGGAACTTCTGGAAACCATAGAGTCTTACCGGCTTGGCAATCTGCCGTTAATTGTCCCGCTGACCTTGTTGCGGCATCATTTTCGCAGGCAGCCGGACGCTTTTATAGAGAATTCTTATTATATGTATCCGCATCCGGTTGAGCTGGAATTATTGAATGAGTTATAAGCTTAAAAAAGCGCCGGAACAGTATGGATTGGTTAAACTGATTGCGTTTTCGCAGTTTTTTAAAACAGGTTGTATTCATGATAAAAACTTTCTTGGCCTTGACTTTAATTTTGCTGACTATTCCGGTCTTGGCTGAAAACAATAAATTCGACAACATAGGCGTAGAGGTTGCGCCGGAGGCAGGTCAAACCAAGCCAATGTTGAAAAAATCCGAAGCAGTGCAATGGCTGAAAGAGTTTTCAGCGGCTCGAGATCAAACCAGCGACCCGTTGTTTTTAAAAAACTTTGAAAAGCGCCAGAACCATACCAGAGCCTTAATGGCTTTGCGGGATCAAGCGGAAAAAATATTCGGCACTGTAGTCAGTCAGTATGGAGATTGCACCAAAGCGGTTGAGGCCGTGAACGAATATTGGAAAATGGAAATTTCTTTAATTACCGATCCCTCCAACAATCAGACTATCAAGGTCGGTAGTGTGGTGACTTTTGCTTGGGACGGCGGTATAAGCTTTGCTTCATGCCGGCGTTTAATCGAAGGGCTTAAATAAGCTAAGATACAATCAAACACCATTCCCGCGTAGCCACGATTAGTGGCAGCGTAATCGTGGGAATGATAAGCTTTCGGTATAGCGGAGCATTTGCCCTCGGTTACGCTTCACTAACCGAGGCTACTCCGATTTTTTGCAGGAGTATGATAATGGCTTGTTGCGATGATCCAACCGAACCGCAAAAAATAAACCGCCGGGATAGCGATACC
>CAVUMJ010000232.1:0-26974 GCA_963741375.1 uncultured Pseudomonadota bacterium | reverse complement strand
AAATCGCTAGACTCACTCCGCAATTTGCCGGCGTGTCCTATGAAAAAATTGACGCAATGGGCAGTATCCAATGGCCTTGCAACGATGAACATCCTAATGGCACGCCAACCATGCATGAGGATCATTTCGTCAGGGGTAAAGGCCGTTTCATGCTGACCGAATATGTGGCGACCACAGAGCGCACCAACAGCAGTTACCCATTGTTATTGACCACAGGCCGGATTTTATCGCAATACAATGTTGGCGCTCAAACCCGCCGTACCGATAATGTGGCCTGGCATGACGAAGACAGACTGGAAATCCATCCTCACGATGCCGAAGTGCTAGGGATCGCAGACGGTGACTGGGTTGGGGTAAAAAGCCGGGCCGGTGAAACGGTTATGCATGCAGTGATTACCGAACGCATGCAACCTGGCGTAGTTTATACCACTTTCCACTTCCCGCACTCCGGAGCTAACGTCATTACTACGGACAATTCAGACTGGGCGACCAACTGTCCTGAGTACAAAGTGACTGCCGTACATGTTGCCAAAGTTGCGCAACCTTCCGAATGGCAAGAAAAATACCGGGAGTTTTCCGATACACAGCAATCACTATTGGACGAGCGTATCGTAGCCGGTTAAACCTGTATTATTTTTTGTGGATGTCATCAGTGAATTGGGCTGGACCAGTTATCGAAAAGCCACTTTCGATTACTGGCGAGGCTCAAGCCATACCCAAAAAGAAGATTGTGTTGCCGAAGAAGTCCCGGTAGTATTGGTATATAACAATGTCCCGCATGTGGTCATGCTGACTACACCTCTGAATCTGGAAGACTTTGCTCTGGGATTCAGTTTAACTGAAGGAATTATCGGCAATCCGGTTCAATTGCAAAGCATCCGTGTCGTACAGCGCTCTAAAGGGATAGAAGTTCGCATGAACATCCCTGACGCCTGCTTTGAACAAATCAGCGGCAAAGGCCGTAATATGACCGGACGTACTGGCTGCGGGCTTTGTGGGGCCACCTCTCTTGAACAAGCCATCAAACCTCCACGCGCTGTTGGCGAGGGTATGATACTAGATGCCAAACGTTTGAGTCGGGCCATGGATGAAATGTACCAAAAACAAACCCTGAATCAAATCACTGGCGCCGTACATGCCGCAGCCTGGTTGCATCCTGAGCTTGGGGTCACCACAGTCAGAGAAGACGTAGGCCGGCATAATGCTTTGGACAAATTGATAGGCAGTTTGTCCAAAACCCAAACTAATTTTAATGATGGCTGGTTATTGGTAACCAGCCGCGCCAGTTATGAGATGGTTCAAAAAGCAGCCAGTGTCGGCATTACCTTGCTAGCAGCCATTTCCGCTCCAACTGCGCTGGCTATCAGACTGGCTGAAGAATGCGGATTAACCCTGGTTGGATTTACTCGCAACGAAAATCATGTTATTTATACCCATTCACATCGTTTACAACATTTTCAAGAATCTACCGCTTAAAACATGGATAATAGCAATCTAATCAAAATGGCCAATAATATTGGCGCTTTCTTTAAATCCGAACCTGACAGAGATCTTGCCATTCAAGGCGTAGAACAGCATATCAGAAACTTTTGGGAACCCAGAATGCGGCAGCAGATTATTGCCTATATGCAAACTGATGGCAGTGAATTATTGGATATTGTGGCAGAGGCCATTAAAAATATTGCCGGCAAATCGCATTAAAACTTAAGCCTATTTTTTAGAAAAAATTCTGCAGGCATTGCCGCACTTCGGCGATGACCGGTTGCCATTGTCTTGAGTCGTCCTGACGAAACAGCCTGACCGACGGATACCAAGGGCTATCATCCCTATCCAGCAACCAGCGAAAATCCGGAAGATAAGGCAAAAGAATCCAGGTCAATTTGTCTAAAGCCCCGGCCAGATGGGCAACAGCGGTATCAACACTAATCACTAAATCCATTTCTGCAATTAATGCCGCGGTATCGGAAAAATCTTCTAATAAATCCTGATATACATAAAGACTTCTGTGGTTTTGCAACACATTCAGATCATTTGTTCTGACTTCCTTTTGCAAGCAATGAAACTCAAAAGGCAAATCAAACAAAGTTTCCAACAATTCCAAAGCAATACTACGATTATGGTCATTCGAATGATCTGTAGAACCCGACCAGACCAAACCTATTCTAGGTACTTGCTTTTCACCCAAACGTTCCCGCCACATCCGGGACTTATTGGCGTCAACACTAAAAAATGCGGGGTAGGACGGAATATTGTCCAATGTGGTTTTTAAAATCATGGGTAGGCTTAGTAAAGGACTATGAAAATCAAAGCTAATTGATTCATCAACCGTGGATATCACTTGAACTTGCGGATGCAGCGTAGACACTAAGTTTTGTAACCCTTTAGGCGCTTCCAGAATGACCTGCGCTCCTGATTCAGCCAATAATTTTGCGTAGCGGCAAAACTGTATGTTATCGCCATAACCTTGCTCGGCATAAAGCAAAATCGTTTTATTGGTTAAATCCTGGCCTAAATAACGCGGCGCTGAAAAATCACGCAGTTCAATTCTTAAACTCCGATATTTAAAACGCCATTCGTAAAGCAGCCAGCCTTTCAGATAATTTCCCAGCAATAACCATAATAAAGATTGGTTCCAATAGACTTCCGCATAATCAGGTTTGATTGCAATAGCCTGATCATAACTGGCTAAAGCCGCTTCGAACTGAGAGAGTTCCAGTAAAATATTGCCGCGATTGGCATAAGCTTCAGCATAATCCGCTTTAATTGCAATCGCACTATCATAACTTCTTAAAGCTGCAGTAAAGCACTGAATTTCCTTTAAGGCATTGCCAAGATTGTAATAAGCCTCAACATAATCCGGATTCAATGTAATGGCTTTTTTATACCTGTGCACCGCTTGGTTTAATTCCTTTAGCTCCTGTAAAGCCAGACCGCTATTAGAGTAGGCTTCAGCATGATCGGCCTGCAATAATATGGCTCTGTCATAACTTGCCAACGCATCAGCAAATTGCTTAAGTTCCAACAAGGCATTGCCACGATTATAATACGCATCGGCATAATCCGGATTAAAAACTATAGCCCGGTCATAACTGACTATGGCTGCCTGGTATTGCTGTAGTTGCTTTAAGGCATTGCCGTGATTGAAATAAGCGTCTGCATAATCAGGTTGTAAAGCTACGGCCTTGTTGTAACTTGCTATCGCATCTGCAAATTGCTTTAGTTCCTGCAAAGCCATGCCGCGAAAATAATAATTTTCAGCACAATCCGGCTGCAATGCGATGCTCTTGTCAAAACTGGCTATCGCCTCTGGAAAACGTTTAAGTTCCAGTAAAACCATACCATGATTAAAGTAGGCGTCTGCAAAATTTGGTTCAAGACCAAAAGCTGTTTCAAAACTCTGCAAGGCTTCGGAAAACTGCTTGATTTCCTGTAAAGCTATCCCCCGATTCACATACAAATGAAATTGGCGATTGTTGATGGCCAGTGATCGGTCATAAGCATGAATACATTCCGAAAACTGCTCAAGATTAAATAGCACAGCACCATAGTTTTCCCATAGCACAGGGTGATCCGGAAACTGTTTAACCAATAATTCATAAAACGGCAATGCTTCAGCAAATCTGCCTTGATTATCCAACTGCTGGGCGTTACGAAATATCTCGTCCCAGTTTCTGCCGGAGTTGATTTTATGCTTGTTCATAATGTTGTTCTGCTGATTTAATCTGATAATGGTCGAAAATTTTGCAAATGCTGGATAATTTCGGTAATAACCGTTTGCCAATCACAGGTTGCGTCCTGACGAAACAGCCTGACCGACGGATACCAGGGGCTATCGGTTCTATCCAAAAACCAGCGAAAATCCGGAATATAAGGCAAAAGAATCCAGGTCAACTTGCCTAAAGCCCCTGCCAGATGGGCAACGGCGGTATCAACAGAAATCACTAAATCCATTTCTGCAATTAATGCCGCGGTATCTGAAAAATCCTCTAATAAATCCTGGTATGCGTAAAGACTTTTGTGGTTTTGCAACACATTCAGATCGCCTTCTCTGACTTCCTTTTGCAAGCAGTGAAATTCAAAAGGTAAATCAAATAATGTTTTCAATAATTCCAGCGCCATACTACGATTTTGATCATCCGAATGTTCAGCAGAACCGGACCAAACCAGGCCAATACGAGGTAGCCGCTTTTCTCCTAGGCGTTGTTGCCAAATCACAGCTTTACCGGGATTGACTGAAAGATAACTTTCTTCTGCCGGTATGGTATCCGGCATAGTCTTAAAGACCAACGGTAAACTCATTAACGGGCTATGGTAATCAAACCTGCTGTGATTGGTTTTGCTGGCAAGCACAGTTATTCTTGGATCCAAAGTTAAAAGTACCGGCAGCAAAGATGGCTGAACTTCCAAAATAACTTGGGTAGCGGAATCGGCCAGTAATTTAGCATATCGGCAAAATTGAATGGTATCGCCTAAACCTTGCTCCGCATAGAGCAAGATTGTTTGATGGTTTAAATCCTGATCAAAATAACGTGGTTGTGAATAGTTTCTTAGTGCATTTCCAAGTTTTTCTTGCTGAAAGCGCCATTCATACAGCGCCCAACCTTGCTGAAAATCAGCCAGTAACAGTAATAATAAGGATTTATTCCAATAAGATTCTGCAAAATCCGGCTTCAGTGAAATGCTACGCTGAAAACATTCCAAGGCTTCAGAAAAGTGTTTAAGCCGGGTTAAAGTATTACCCATATTGGAAAAAGCTTCTGCATAATCGGCTTTTAGGGCGATAGCCTGTTCATAACTGCGGATAGCTTCCGGTAGTTGCCCAAGTTGCCTTAACACATTGCCTCGATTTAAACATGCTTCCGCAAAATCAGGCTTAAGGGTAATGGCTTTATCAAAACTACTTAAAGCATCAGAAAATTGTCTAAGTTTCTGCAAAACTAAACCACAACTGCAATATGCTTCCGCATAATCACGCTTAAGGCTAATTGCTTGCTGATAACTTGCCAGAGCGGAAGAGTCTTGGTCAAGTTCTTTTAACACATTGCCTTTATTGACATAAGCTTCTACATAACCTGGTTCTAGACTAATAGCCGTATCAAAATTGCTGGCAGCCTCACTATATCGCTTGAGCGCCAGCAAAACCACGCCGCGATTGGAATAGGCTTTTGCATATTTAGGGTTCAGAGCAATGGCTTTATCATAGCAGCTTACAGCCTCTTCGAATCGCCCAAGTTCTTTTAAAACATTTCCATAGTTTGAATGGGCTTCTGCATAGCTTGGTTTAAGTGCAACCGCTTTTTCGTAGCTGGTTAAGGCAGCTACGAATCGTTTAAGTTCTTTTAAGGCATTACCGCGGTTATAGTAAGCTTCTGCGTAATCGTCTTTTAGAGCAATAACTTGATCATAACTAGCTACCGCCCCGGCAAAATCCTTGAGTTCCTGTAAAAGATTACCACGATTCAAATAGGCATCGACATTATCCGGCTTGAGCGTCAGCGCCTGCTCGAAACTGCTTAATGCCTGCCGGTATTGCTTTAGCTCCTGAAAAGCAATGCCTCGATTGGAGTAAATATGGGATTGAGTGTTATCGATGCTTAACGACTTATCGTAAACCCGCAGGCCACGTTCAAACTTCCCCATCTTCAGCAACAAAGTACCAAAACACTCTAACAGCGCTAAATGATTTGGGAAATGTTTGAATAAGCTTTCATATACGTCAAGAGCTTCAGCAAACCTGCCTTGATTATCCAAATTGATAGCATGACGAAAAACTGCATCCCAATCTTGATGATTTTGCCTGATTTTGGACTTTTTCATAAGGACTTTTAACACGAAATTTTGTAAATAGCGAATTGCAATATCTATAACCAAATTAAAGGTTTATGTTGCTATACTTACCTAAACAGCTTAAATTAACATGAAAATATGAAAATTGTATTAGGCGTTCAAAAAAACATGAGCAATGTCATTTTAGAATCAGTATTGACCTGTCCGGAGTGTGGTTTCAGCAAACTGGAAATCATGCCAACTAACGCCTGCCAGTTTTATTATGAATGCACCAATTGCAACGTCTTACTGCGGCCCAATCCTGGCGACTGTTGTGTGTTCTGTTCTTTTGGCTCGGTGAAATGCCCACCTATTCAATCAGAACACACATGCTGCGGCAGCCCATTTTGATTTGAACTACCTGCTACAACATTCAGGAAAGCTTATGCCCCCACCCTGAGTCAGGTAAGCTTGCACACAATTATAAAACAACATTAACTCATATGAATTTATCCTCATCTAAGGCTGATGCCCTACTCGCACTTCTATCTGCGGATGTTTGGCAACCAGATTTTTTAAGCTTTTTAGATTTTTCAGATTACGCTGCCGGTCTTCGGTAAAACCTCCTGGTTCCACAGTATGCTCCCAGCCCCAACGGGTGTGGGAAACATCGCCAGTTAGTAATACCGGACCATGCGTAGTACGCACCAGAAAGGCAACGCTGCCCGAAGTATGCCCGGGCACGCTAATAGCAAACACCGAACCATCCGCAAAAATATCGATGATTCCTTCAAACTGATTTTGCGGGTCCGCTTGAAATTGCCATTCCTGTAAAGGCTGTTTATTGTGTAACAATCGATTGCTGGAGCCTTGCACAAACATATTTTTCAAGCTGGTATGCGTCGACTCCGATGCGCCAATATACAAAGGCGTATTACTGGGAATATCAGGCATACCGGAAATATGATCCAGGTGCAAATGCGTAAAAAACACACCTGATAATGGACTATCCAAACCATTTAGTATTTCAGCAGTGCCTTTATTAAGCCGTATTTTGCCGGTGTCCATCACTTGACGAACCAGCCAGCTCAAACCGGCTCTGTCCGGCGCATCCAGCAATTGTTTCGACACGCCGGTGTCGATCAGATAATTTCCGTATTGCGGATGTTTTAAAACATGGGCATAAATCTGTATCGGTTCATCACGGTCTTTCAGTCCGGCCTGAACAGCCTCCGGACTGTCAATATTCAACAAGCCTGCCAGTGGAACCGACCAATCTGCGCTATTGATGGTCTGCAATTGAATAGGGCCTGGCCGGTCGATCAGGCTTTCCATCTCATCGCTGCCGGATGCTCTGCCAAGAGTCGATTTTTCAAGCGGTTGGCAAGTTAGCGCACAGCCCTGCGCCAACAAGATAATGATATAAAAAAATTTAGGCCAATGTTTGAGATCGATTTGCATGATTTCCTCCAAAATATTATTTATACTGACACATCCATATATCATCCATCAATTGATTAAATATGGATATATTCATCCAAATACGGATGGCATGTTCAATTTAAAATACCCAAGCACATATGACTTTAAGATGGGACGATCTAAAACTGTTTTTAACGGTGTATGAACAAGGCAGCTTGAGCGGCGCCGCACGCCTGTTGAAATTAGGACAACCTACTCTGAGCAGACGAATAGCCGAGCTCGAGGAAGCAGTGGGTGAAGTCTTGTTTGACCGGCAAAGTTTTGGCGTGAGTTTGACCGCCACAGGCCAAAAATTGTTGCCCGCCGCCCAGAGCATGGCCGAATGGGCCAATGAGGCTAACCTGCGGGTAAAAAAACAAACTTTTCTACCGGAAGGAAAAGTGCGAATTGCCGCGCCGCCTGGTATCGCCTATGGCTTAATTACCCCTTTAGCCACAAAAATACGTCAACAATATCCGCAGATACAGATTGAGGCATTATCCGGAGTTGAAACTTTGAATTTAAGCAGGGGGGAAGCCGATTTGTCGCTAAGAACGGAAAAGCCCAAGGATGCCGATCTGTTATGCGTGGATGAAATCAGTAGCGCCATAAGAGTATTCACCAGCCAGTCCTATGCTGAACGACACTCGTCATACAGCAATCTAGCCGATTTGGATTGGATTTGCTGGGCGGCGCCATATGATGAACTGTTGACCAATCAGGCCTTAAAAGCATTGATACCAAACCTGAAACCTGCATTTACCTCAGATGATTATATTGTGCAGATAGCCGCTTGCAAGGCAGGAGTGGGCGCGATGTTATTGCCTGCACTTTTGCGCCAATACCAAAGTTTCCGGGAACTGCAGGAATGGAATATTGACTTGGGCTCTGATGCTGTAGGCAGTTTATATCTGGTCTGCCATAAGCGGCATCATCAGCTACCTAAAGTGCAATTGGTCATGAATTTTATAGCTGAGGAGTTTGCAAGATTGCGTCAGGTATAGCAGTAAACCGAAACAACAAACGCGTTAGGTAATAAATCTCCCTACAGTCATTCCGGATAATCTGAAGCAACCCATGTCCCCAATTTTCGGCGTCGCGGCACAGATATCTAAATTTGACTATCAACAAAAATTTATTTTTTCCACTTCCAGCGGCCGGGAACATAATCTAAAGCTTCCTGAATGTTAAGCTCCCTGGTGCCGCCGCCGGTTCTGACAAAAAACTTGGGGGCATTGCCGTTATCGATAAACACCGGCCGGTTCGCCGGTGAAACGATTACCCGGCAAACCTGCTTGTTATCCAAAACATGAAACAAAACGTGTACAAACGAACATAAATCCGCTCCTAAACTGGAAGAAACCACCGTCATTAAAGCCTGTTCAAAGCCGTCTGAATTGGATTTCTTCAAAGTTTGATAGTCCTTTTCTAGGCCAATCACCTCACCATCGTCGGCAACACCTATCAGCAAAGTCCCGCCTATTGAACTATTTAAAAAACCTGCCAACGTCTTTAGTACTACGGATTCAAGTGTTCTATTAATACGCATTTCTACAAAATCCCAGCGCAACGAAGACTTAAACTCCAAATGCGGCCCCTCGCCCTGCCTAATAATGGAAGGCAAATCCTTATCCAGTTCGGTTTTTAAATGATCTATCCGCAGCATGCGTTTATGGGTGTAGCTATACAAAGCTAACGACACCAGCCCAAGTCCTGCTCCAATTTCCGCATAAAACAATAACAATTGCAGGTCTTCATGAGATATATTGCCCTCAAGCATGACCCTCAACTGAGTTAGCATATAAATAAACGAGGTTAAAGGGGTCGCAGCGTTTTCTCTGGCGCTGATATAGTCATAACTGGGCGCCAATATCAATACCCCAATGACAGCGCCTGTCAGCATGGCTAGCAAATATAACTTAAACTGTTGGTGCCAGATCTTCAACAGTAGAAATAAAAATCGTTTCATTTTGATTGTGACTCAGGGAGATTCGGAAATTTCGCGAGCATAAAAATGCAAGGTTTAAGGCATTTTCAGTGATTAGATATCAAACGATTTATCGTAACAATTGCCTATTCAGAACTGAAGAAAAATGGTTAATATTTTAAGGCCAGCACTAGGTAAACAGCGTATAAAATCCCATTAAACATTAAAGCCCATACCACTAAACCTTTGCTACCGGCATTAATCCTGAGCCAGATACCGGCCAATAAAGTAATCAGTATAACGCTAAAAACTTCCATCCGGGCTTGCCAGGGTGTAAACAAAATTCCAATGGCCGGCAGTAAAGTTGCCTGAAAGACCATCGCGCCGGTTATATTGCCAAAAGCCAATGTATCTTTGCCACGTCTAATCCACAGGATACTATTCACCTTTTCAGGCAGTTCCGTGGCAATTGGGATAATCAGCAAGGATAATAACAACGCCGAAACTCCCAACAATTCCGAAACACCCTGAATGCTTTTAATAAACCCTTTAGTTCCGTAGATTAGCAAAATCAAACCTGCTGTCAATTGCAGCATAATAGTCAGATAATTAGTTGGCAAACCGGTTTTGGATAAAAACATTTTTTTATGCGCCTCGGTATTATGCCCTTCATCCACCAGCGCATTTGATGCTCTCAGCGTCAAGATTATATAGCATATATACACCAAAACCAGTGTTGTGCTGATGGCGGCCTTAAGATAAAACTGATCCTCTGCAACAAACATGGCTAATGCCGCCAGGGTAAATGCTAAAAGAAAAAACCGTATATCACGCCGAAAGCCGCTCAACTCCGGACAAACCCTGCCGTTTAAACCACGGCTGGGTAGTATGGATGCAGCCATTAGACAGGTTGACAAGGTCGACAACATCAAAGGCGCTCCCAAAATCGCTCCGGTTCCAATCTCCTGGTTGATAGTTTGGTTTTCACTACCGGCAAACAGAGCTAGTAATGGCACCATCGTTTCCGGCAAAGCTGTGCCTAAAGCGGCAAACAATGAACCTGTCACGCCTTCTGAAATATTGAGCCGTTCGCCTAAATGCTCCAAAGCATTGGTAAACAGTTCTGCCGATATCAAAATAACAATCAGCATACAGCCGAGTTGCAACAAGTGATCGTTCATGCGAGTGCGTTCCTATATAGGTAACAATGATTGTAACTAAATAAGATTACTAATTTAACACGCATTGAGTGGGGGATAACTTTTTAATATCCCCCCATCATACTATTATTGCTTTGAAGATCGGAAACCTAATCCAGGAAAACACACCCGTATAAACAGAGTTAAGTTCATTTCAAAGTTATAGTTATTCAAATATCTTTCATGGTTGATGAACAACTGCGGTTTCTAGGTTTAACAATACCTATGGTTTTTCTACTTTGCTATCTTCGCTTTTAATTTTAATCAACCAGCCGTCCTGGCCCATACAACCTCCATCTTCGGCCTTTGCAGTCACATGAATCCGGGCAAAGCCTTCACGCAAGTTTGCGGGTAATTTGGATTTCACCAAAATAAAAGCAACCCTGTTCTGAACATTAACCGGTAATTTTTCTCCCTTGGCATCCACAGTAATTGAATGAAGTTCCGCTCCCCGGCTGACATGAAAGACGACTTCTGTTTCCGGAAGCACTTCGGCATTTGCAGCAGGGTCAAAATCCCTGAATTTAGGTTTTTTACACTGCTGTTTATCTTCTTCTTCACCTGGTTTAACAGCAAATGCAGTATTAGTCAGCAACATAGCCGTGACCATAACGATACTTTTACAGCAAATAGACATTTTCATGATTAGCCTCTTGATTATTCTTTTAATTGTTTAAATGGCAGTTCAAACTTTAATCAGTTTTATCAGACAATTCAATGCCATTATTTAAAAATAGCTATAAACAATCTACAGATTGATGGTTATGAACGTTAATTAAAGTTATCCACAACTCCCAATTCGAAACCGGTAAACCAGGACTAATTTCACATTTACTATTGGTGAAATCCACAATATGGCCGGTTCAGATCAACCGGAAATTATCCAAGAATAACATCACAATTTAACGAATAATGCATAAAACATTGAAATAAAATATATTTTTTAAATGGGAATGGAGTATGCATATGTATCATTGTAGTTAAAACTTGGAGTTTTAGAAATGAAATCAAACAATTTTTACAAAGATATGGTTATTGGTGTTTGCTACCTTACCGGGATAGTGGGTCTCATGTCTGGCGAAATGCTTATCTCGCTTGCTTTGATTGGAACTGCGTCAATTATTGGCAATATTCATTTCCGTTTAACCTAGAAACCTAGTTGGTGTACCCGTGAGCGGCGTTTTCAAGCCGCCTAGCAGAACTTCGACTTGCCTCAAGCGATGCTTTGATTGAGTCTGGCTTTACAGTTAGTGTCCGCACACAACAAAATCAGCTTCACCAAGGCTTGCTTATATTTGATAAGCAAGCATTTAGGCGTTTAACAATTCCCACTAAATTAGAGTTAATGTAATTGTTGCAACTGCAATCTGCGTAGTTTAGGCGCAAACTTTGCTGTAAGCCCAACCACAAATAAAGTCATCACCCCTCCAAAAATCACTGATGGAACCAAACCCATTAAACTTGCTGCGAGACCTGACTCAAATGCCCCCAATTCATTTGATGAACCGATAAAAATGCCATTAATTGCTGAAACTCTGCCGCGCATGGCATCCGGGGTGGCCAATTGCATGATGGTTGTACGCATCACGACTGATACGCCATCGCACATTCCGGATAGCATTAAAAATGAGGCGGCAATCCAAAAGTTTCCTGTAGTTGCAAACCCAATAATACACAGCCCAAAACCAGCCACCGCAGCCAGCAACCAGCGTCCGGCATGCTGATCCAGTGGCCAGTTGGCCAAAATCAGCCCGGTAATGACGGCGCCAATTGCCGGAGAGGCGCGGAGTATACCCAAACCTTCCGGCCCGTACAGAAAAACGTCATGGATAAATGCAGGCAACATGGAAACGGCGCCACCAAACAGCACGGCAAACATATCCAGAGATTGCGCTCCTAGTACAATCTGATTACTGAATACAAATTTAAGTCCTTCGGCAATACTGGTAAAAATAGGCGCAGCTTGTGGAGATACAGGTTGCTTAACTTTCAACAAACTCAGGGACAAGGCGCTACAAACACAAAATCCGCAGGCTACAAGATAGGCAATGGATTTGCCCTGCCACGCCACCAAAATACCGCCGATTGCCGGACCCATCACTAAACCAAACTGCAATACCGAGCTTCCAAACCCTGCTGCCCGGGCATATTGTTCTCGTTGTAAAACCAGAGCAAATAAAGCGCCGTAGGAAGGACCAATAAATGCTCTAGCCAAACCGGTAACCGCAATAGCGCCGTATATCCAGACAACCGGATTGCCAATCAGCCAATTTTCGGCTACCGCAGACAAAATTAAAGCATTACAGCACAATAAAAAACAGGCTAATACCCCAAACAAACGACGCGAATAATGATCAATTACATATCCGGCAAACAAAGCGGTGCAGAAATAAGGTATGACTTCCGCCAGACCGATCAGTCCAAGAGCCAGCGTATTATGCGTCAGTTCGTAAATATGCCAGCCAACCACAATTGCGATAATTTGGTAAGCCATTACCGCGAGAACCCGAAATATCAGCAGTTTGACGAAACTGGAATTAAAATAATTAAAAAATTTCATTCGGTAAAAATGCGTCAGAGTGGTTTGGTAAAATACAAATCAAAAAAATTTGTACAAAAGCCGTTAGGATAGAGAATTTAGGTTGTTGGTAATCACTTACCGGGTTACCGGGCCAAACTAAACAAATAAATGGCGTTAAAAATCAGCTTTAAACTCCCTGAAATCAAGATCAGGAAAAATATTGTCCATTATTTCCAAAGCAGTAAGATAACGCTCATTAAGACGGTTTTTTCGAATAGAATCATACAAGTAATTAAAACGGGCAAGATGTTCAGTTATATTTTGTTTTGCAAAGTCTACTGAGGTCCCGGATTTTAAAATAAATGACCAATCGGAAGCTTGAGCCAACAACAGAGAACGTACTGCTTGATTTAAGGCGCGTTGTTGTAAGGTGTTAACGGTCTTTCCTTGTAAATCCGCAACCAGCTTTTCCAGTTCATTGGCAGCTTTATGTATCAAAGGGTAAATCCAGTCATTACTTTCATTCAGCCAATAGGCCGAGCTGCCTTGCTCACCCCAACTGGAAGCAAAAAGCTTGGTAGTTTGCAAACCTTGCTGTATTTCCAGGTATTCCGGGCATGTACAGGTTTTAAGGCCTGCATCGGCATCATTGGCTAGACGCAAAACCATTTCCAGCCAGTTTGGGCCTTCAAACCACCAGTGGCCAAAAAGCTCTGCATCAAATGGCGCTACGATGATAGGTTCTGACTGATCCATTTCCATATTCAGGGCTGCAAGTTGCAATCGCCGCTCGGTAATGAAATGTTCGGCATGTTGCCGGACTTTGTTTAATGCAGCTTCCGGATTATAGATTTCCTTAGTTTGGCCTTTACCAGTAATGCGATGGTATTTAATGCCGGTATTGCAACGGGTTTTACCATCTACTAAGTATGGAGCAAGATATTCCTGATCAAGATCAAAACCTATATCCCGGTAATATTCCCGATAATCGGCATCACCAGGATAACCATGCTGTGCATTCCAGACTTGAGATGACGAGGCAGGATCACGACCAAATGCAGCAACGCCATTATCACATACCACAGGCGTATACACCCCGGATTTCGACAAAGGTTTAGCGTTCATGATACCGTGAGTTTCCACAAAAAAATATTTAACGCCGTACTCTTGCAAGATTTTTTCTAATCCGGGATAGTACCCGCATTCAGGCAGCCAAAATCCTTTAGACTGAATTCCGGTAGCATCCTGAAAAGTATTTAAGCCAACTTTAATCTGAGTTCGAACACTTGCCTCACTCAGATTCAGAAGCGGCAAAAAACCATGTGTCGCAGCAGTAGTGATTAATGCAAGCTTGCCGGTTTGCTGATGTTTTATGAAAGCAGACAGCAAATCACATTGATATTTATCCCGATAAATATTAAGGATATTACGGAAACGCTGCTCATACATCTCCGCCAGTTTATTTATCTCAGTTTGATGACGGGTTCTTTGTATCTCTTTTTCAGCTAATTCCAGCTGCGCCAGTAAATATGCCTGATATCGGGATTGTAATAGCGGATTACGCCACATACTTAATAGTGTAGGAGAAATAGATAGCGTTAAGCGATAATTCACGCTGTCTGATTGCAGGCGATCCAGCATGGACACTAATGGCAGATAACAGTCGGTCATTGCCTCAAACAACCAGTTCTCCTCAAAAAACCTTTCGTATTCAGGGTGATGCACATAAGGTAAATGAGCGTGTAGAATGATGCTGAGAAAGCCTTTATTCATGTGTTTTCAGTATTAATCTGAAGATTGGCGTTACTAATGCTTGAAGAGCTGAACAAATTTACGGAAATATAATCAGAAACCGCCGGCAAACAATCCTGTATAGCTGCCAAACCGGGATTAAGTAAATTAATCTGATTGGAATGAACCAAGGCTGTAAAACTTTCATCCTCATTTACCACGCCTAAAGCCGCACTATACGTTTGAGCGGTTTCAGCAATTTCAATAGGCAATATTTTATGATTAACCCCAAGCCGGCCATTCAAAACGAAGTCAGATTTTTTGGCTGGATTTTTTTCAGGCAATACCAGTTGCTGATTACCCTGGGTATTATTAATAGCCAAATCAAACCAGGATAATTGCTGGTCTGTTGGCTCCTTTTCAATTAAGGCAGAGTGATTAAAAACTCTAATGGTCAATTTTTGCTCTTTTATATTTTGGTTCGAACTTGGTAGATCAGCTGGAACCAATTGCCAATATACCTGCAAACGGGAGGAGTCTATTGGCAATAATACCAAGTTAGAAGTCTGTGTCTCCTGCCACAATGCATAATCCCGATTAATTTCCTGGCTAATACTCAATAATTCCTGCGCAGAGAAGACCGGATATTGACTTGTCAAACTTAGCGGCGCTGGATATTGCGGCATGAAATCACGGCTGATATCCATACTGATTTCTAGCAGTTCTCTACTGGATAGCGGCATCCTGATATCGGGAACTGACTGAATTTGAATCATATTTGCTGAAGACGGCATTTTTGAAATGTCCCACATTGCTACAAAAACATGTAGGTGTCGCTCATAACTTTCAACATGTTTTAGAATAGGGCCTTAACTTTAGCTGATTTTTTATGCAATTCCTAACCTAATTTATCATTTTTTGCAGTAGAATTGATTAGTTTGACAATTTTACACTATCAATATATGCAAAAAGAATATCTTTTAAGAACGGGCAGCCCCTATCCTTACGGCGCCAAAGCCACGGAAGCCGGAGTCAATTTTTCCATATCCTGTCGCCATGCCAGCAAAGTTGAATTACTATTGTTTTCAAAGGCGGATAGTAAAAAGCCTTTTCAGGTTATTCATTTACAATTTGAGAAAAATCATACTTTCTTTTCCTGGCACGTTTTTGTGGAGGAATTACCAGTAGGAACCTGGTATGCATGGCGGATAGATGGCCCGTCAATGACTCGTGAGACCGGATTACGTTTTGATCCTGAAAAGCTGCTGCTTGACCCTTGGGCAAGAGCGGTAAGTGACAAGCTGTGGAATCGTGCAGCTGCTTGCTTGCCTGGAGACAACAGCAAACAAGCCATGCGCGCCATGGTAGTAGATGACAATTATGATTGGGAGGGCGACAAGCCGTTACCTATTAGAAGCGAAAAAGCCATAATTTACGAACTGCATGTTGGCGGCTTCACCAAACACCCATCAGCCAAGGTTAAGCACCCCGGCACATTTTTAGGATTAATCGAAAAAATCCCCTATTTAAAAGAGCTTGGCATCACCCATGTCGAGCTTCTACCTATCATGGCTTTTGATGAACAGGATATCCCTCCTCATTCCTTCGATCTTGGTCTAAAAAATTACTGGGGCTATAGTACCCACAGTTTTTTCAGTCCTCATCCAGGATATTGCGTAACGCCTGAATTAGGCACCCATCTTGATGAGTTCCGCGACTTGGTGAAAGCCTTACATAGAGCAGGTATTGCGATTATCATGGATGTAGTATTCAACCACACCTCAGAAGCTGGTGCGGATGGTCCGGTGATTAATTTTAAAGGCATCACCGGCAACAGCTTTTATTTGACCGATAAGCACGATAAACGAATTTTTCTGGATTATACCGGCTGCGGCAATACCGTTAACGCCAATCATCCACTGGTCAGTAATTTTATTATCAGTTGCCTGGAGTATTGGGTTAGAGAATTGCATATAGATGGCTTCAGATTTGATCTGGCCAGCGCCCTTTCCCGAGGTGAAGATGGTAGCGTATTACAAGACCCTCCCTTAGTATGGGGTATAGAACTTTCTGAACAATTGGCTAGGTGCAAGTTGATTGCCGAAGCCTGGGATGCTTCCGGTTTATATCAGGTTGGCAGTTTTCCCGGTTATCGCTGGGGAGAATGGAATGGTATGTATCGAGATACTCTCAGACGTTTTCTACGTGGTGATACAGGCATAATCAGTGAGGTTGCCACCCGAATATGCGGTAGTAGCGATTTATATCAGCATCAAAATCGCTTGCCTATCAGCGGCATTAATTTTATTACTTGCCATGACGGTTTTACGCTAAATGACTTGTTTAGCTATAACGAAAAAAATAACGATGCAAACGGTGAAAATAATAGAGATGGCTGCAATAACAATTTAAGTTTTAATTGTGGGGCGGAAGGTCCGACAAATAATCCTGAAATTCAAGCTTTTCGAAAAAAACAGGCCAAAAACGCGAAAGCAATTTTATTGCTTAGCCGCGGCGTTCCTATGTTACTTGCAGGTAGCGAAATCCTGCATAGCCAGCATGGCAATAACAATTGTTACTGTCAGGATAATGAAATCAGTTGGTTAAACTGGGAAAACCTGCATACAAATGCAGATATGCTGCGTTTCGTTCAAAAAATGATTCAACTTCGCAAAAGACATACTTCTCTGATGCGTAGACGATTTCTGACTGGTAAACCTTTGGAGGGGAAAACATTGCCGGATATTACTTGGCAGGGCGCAACTTCTGACCAAATCCCGGATTGGAAAAATCCTGAAATCCGGACATTAGCCTATACTCTTGCCGCAGTTGGGGAAAGTGAAGCTGATATTTTTGTGGTCATGAATATGTCTGATACTACACAAAAATATGAATTACCTGTTATTCCCGGCAAAACCTGGTGTCTGTCAGTCGATACTGCATTAGCCCCGCCGCATGATATTATCGACCCCGAGGATCAAATACCGCTGGATAAGGCTTATTATCAGGTTGAACACCATTCGGTAGTGATTATGGAGAATATTGCATCTCCAACCGGCAATTAAGACTGAGGCAGCCAACCGATAATATAGTCTTCCATATCGTCGACTTGGGATTCCTTGATTGCATAACCAGTAATGGAAATACCGGCTTCTCTGACTGATTCCGTTCTGCCTGTTATCAAAGGATGCCAATCCGGTAAAGGTTTGCCATCGGTTAGTAATCTATACGCGCAAGTATCCGGCAACCATTGATATTGGGCGAATTCATGTTGTTTTAAATCCAAACATTCCGGAACCAGTGTGCAACGGTCAACATAGCGAGTGCAATGACAGCTTTCCAGGTCTATCAAATCACAAACGACTCGGGTAAAGGCGATTTCTCCGGTATCTGCATCTTCCAGTTTGTTTAGGCAACATTTTCCACAATGATCGCAAAGCGATTCCCACTCCGCTACAGTCATTTCCGCCAAAGATTTATTTTCCCAAAATTTAGACATTCTACAAAGGCCTGATCCGCCGCAACTGATAAACCATTACCGCCCAGGAGCCCAGCATCGCCAGCAAAGAAGCCAGAATCAATAATGATATAAATTCAAAGAAACTTAAAAATTGTAGTTCAAAACCACTATTATAAAGTGAGGATAATTTTTCTACGGGATTCTTTAAAATCAATAATACAATAGAAATGATTAACCAACCCAAAAATCCGCCTAACAATCCCAGCCACAAGCCTGTATACAGAAAGGGTCTTTGTATGAAGGCATCGGTTGCGCCAATCAGCTTGGAAATTAGCACTTCATCCTGCCGATTATGTAATTCCAAACGTATGGTATTGCCAGTAATGAATGTCACAGCAAAACCTAACAACAGACTTACCAGAAACACACCCCGGTCAGCAATGGTCAAAATGGTTTGCAAACGTTCCACCCATTGCATATCAATTTGTACAAAATCAACTTGGGGCAGCTGTTTAAATTCAGACATCAATTTGCCGATTTCATCGCTACTGATTAAAACATTTTTTGGCAAGACCTGAATCACATTGGGCAAAGGATTGGTATCCAGCGCATTAAGCGCATCACCAAAACCACTATTAGCTTTAAATTCTTCCATAGCCTGTTTTTTAGTGATGAACTTTACTGAGTCAACATTGAGGTTTTGCTTGATCTGTTCAGCAAGTTTTTCACCGGCATTTTCATTGACATTATCGTGCAGGAATAATGACATCTGGTTAGTGGTTTGCAGATTACCGGTTAACTGTTGGATATTGGCAATTAAAATGTAAAACCCACCCGCCAGGGAAATGGATATCGCTAACACCAGGATGGTCATGGCGGAAGTAAACGGAGTCCGGCTTAATCTGCCCAGGCTTGAGAATAAACCATGAGCATGATTGAGCAAATAAGCCTCAAATTTTTCCTTGATGCGCTCAATCAAGTCTTTTTTGTTTTTATTTCTCATGCTTGGCCCCCACCAATCAGACGGCCTTTATTAAGCGTCATAACTCTGTGACCAAGCCTATTAACCAGTTCTAAATCATGCGTGGCAATAAATACCGTCACCCCAACCTGTTTAAATTCCTCAAACATACGCATCACTTCCGCAGACAAATCAGGATCAAGATTACCTGTTGGTTCGTCAGCAAGAATAATTTTAGGCTTATTAACAATTGCCCTGGCAATACCGACACGTTGTTGCTCGCCGCCTGATAGCGATAAAGGATATTTTCTTTCCATTCCCAATAGACTTACTTTATCCAGCGCGGCTCTGACTCTGCGAGAAATTTCCATGTGATTAACACCTGAAACTATCAACGGCAGCGCCACATTATCGAAAACCGTTCTATCGTGTAACAGCTTGTAATCCTGGAAAATTAATCCTAAATTTCGCCGAATATAGGGAATGCGCCGTTCACTGATCCTGCTAATATTTTCACCGTCGAATATGACATTGCCACGAGAACATTGTTCTATCATGGCAATTAACTTTAGTAGTGTGCTCTTCCCGGCGCCTGATCTGCCAGTCAGGAAAACCATTTCTCCACGCTCTAAATGAAAACTAATATCAGTTAAAGCTTCTCCCGCATCCGGATAACGTTTTGAAACATGTTCAAATCTCAACATAGTTTTAATCTTTTGCAAACAATGCATCGACAAAGTTCTTTGCATCAAAATCCTGCAAGTCTTCTTTGGCCTCACCAACCCCAATAAAACGTATGGGGATTTTTAACTGATTCGCCAGAGCGAAAATCACCCCGCCTTTGGCTGTACCATCCAGTTTGGTAATCGCCAGTCCGGTCAGGCTGACTGCTTCGTTGAATAAGCGTGCTTGAGAAAGAGCGTTTTGACCTGTACCTGCGTCCAGAATCAGTAATACTTCATGCGGCGCAGTTTCATCAAGTTTGGACATGATGCGTTTAATTTTCTTTAACTCATCCATCAAATTAGATTTGGTATGTAATCTGCCAGCCGTATCAGCTATTAAAACATCAATTTTCTTGGCTTTGGCCGATTGCAGAGCATCAAAAATCACCGATGCCGAATCAGCCCCGGAGTGTTGGGCGACAACCTGAACATGATTGCGCTCCCCCCAAGTTTGCAATTGTTCCACTGCAGCAGCTCTAAAAGTATCACCAGCGGCCAACATGACACTATAGCCTTGGCTTTGTAAGCGATGCGCAAGTTTGCCTATTGAGGTCGTCTTACCGGCGCCATTTACCCCAACAACCAAAATAACAAACGGGGTATCTTGTGTTGGAATAAATAAAGGTTGGCTGCAAGGCTGCAATAAATCATAAAGATTTTGTTTTAATGCTTGTGTGATAGATTCAGGGTCTTTTAGTTGCTCTTTATCCAAAATTTCGGATAAATGCCGAATTATTTCCGAAGTGGTTTCGATGCCGATATCAGCCATTAACAGATTGGTTTCAATTTCCTCAAGCAATTCTCCGGTAGGTTTTTGACCAAAAGACAAACTGCTTAATACACCGGCGAGACTGCCGCGAGTTTTTTTAAGCTGGGTTTTTAGCCTTAAAAAAAGCGACTCAGGTTCAAGCTTAACTTCCGGTTCCAACCCAACTTCACTAGTCGGCGCGCTGATGTCAACCTCAACAGGCAACCCGGTTTGGACCTGTAATTCTGACCTGACCCTGAATCTACTGAAAAAATAAATTTCCAATAAAGGCAGCATTAACAATGCCGCAAACAAATTATGAGCAACCGCCATCCATAATGGCAAGGATAGCTTGACGCTAAAAATACCTAAAGCGATTTGAATTAACAATAACAAGCTTAACAGTATGCCGGCCCGGCGAATTGGCTTAGGCTGCTGTTCCGCCGTTGCAGACAACATGACAACCGATAAAACAATAAAGCAGAGCAGCGCCGTCAATCTATGCAGCCAATGCGCCGCCACTGCTGCGTTAGCTGACAACACTGAAGAATTTTCAGAAAGTAATCCTTTAAAAAAGGCCAGCGCCTCTGAAAAATCCGCCTCCGGTAACCACGCTCCATTACAGCGCGGAAAGTCACTGCAAGCCAGGGCCGCGTAATTGCTGCTTACCCAGCCGCCCAAAAAAATCTGTATGAGCAAAACCACAATCGCAATTATGGTTAATCCTGATATGGAACCTTTAATCGGCTCGTATTTAACATCAGGATTTAAATATAAATATGTCCATCCTAATAGCCAGAAAGTCGTGAAGCCAAGCAACATATGGATGGTCACGATAATCGGCATCACCTTAAAATTGACGACCCATATGCCCATAACAGCTTGCAGAACTACCGTTGCCAGCACAATTAGACTCAAGCTAAATGCTTTAGGAAATTGCCGCCTTTGTTTCCAGGCCAGAGGCGCCATAATCAGAGTCATAATGGCCAGCAAACCAGCCAGATAGCGATGTGTCATTTCCTTACCGGCGCTGACAATATCCGGTGGATTTTCAGAAAAAGTTTTCCCGGCTTGAATATCTAACAGGTTATTTTCAGTTATCTGTAATTTACCGTAACAACCAGGCCAGTCGGGACAACCCAATCCGGCATGTGATAATCTGACATATGCACCAACTGTTATTACCAACAAAGCCAATAACGCTGTGAGTAAGCAAAGTTTTCTATACATTCTTCTAACCGATCAGTGAAATTTTCAATAACTTGCTTAAATCGCTTTTAACCCGGTAAGGATCAAAGTCTTCAGGATATTTCATCATCAAGTTGCCTAAAGGATCCATGACCAATAAAACACCGTCCGCAATCGGATTTCCTGCAATTTTGGCAAGTTTTTCATATAACTGTCCTGAAACCAGGATTTTTAAAAGATGCGCATCTTCCTGCCATTCAGCACTTAATGCCGATTGAGTGGATTGTTCCATGATTGCCGCCACTCTCCTGATCCGGGAGATATCTTTACCCATCATCAAACTGAGCTGCCGGGTCTTATACAATGCTTCCGAACAAATACTCTGACAAGGTAAGCGCGGCACCAGATTGATTAAAACCCAGTGGCCTTCCAGCTCTTTCAGGTTCTCAGCAGAAAAATGATCATAGCCTTTAAACTCGGCAAATTCCGTTGTTACGGGTGGAGAAATCAATTCACCATACTGACTGGTGCTCAGCTTAAGCATGCCCGGATTAACGGCCAGATACCAAGCAATTGCAAACGGAATTATTGCCATAGCAAAAATGACGACTATGGTGGTGCGGTTTTTTTTAAGATGTGTGTTCACTAGATTTTCTGCTACTAATCCAAAAATACAAGCCAGTCAGGGTCAAGGCCAATCCGAACCATTGTACTGCATAGGCGATATGTTTTTCAGGTGTTATAACGGTATTGATTTTCCATTCCCGTTTGTATCCTTCAGGGGCTTCAGGGTCCAGGTCCAATTGATAATCAAGCAACTGGTAATTTAACCTGGAGGATAATAGCTGAACATCCACTACCTGTACTATAGCAGGCCAACCCTCAGTCGGAATTTCAGCGCCTTTTAACTTAATTCCTACAGCAGGAAAAAAATTGATTCGGCCATGAACGTCCGACACCTTGCTGTGTATACCGATATCCGGCAAGGTATGCCTTTCCCCCGGCAATGCCACCCACCCGCGATTAACCAGGATGGCTTGAGTTTGTCCATCAATCAAAAAAGGCGTTAAAACTAAAAAACCAACTTTACCCATCGACGTTTGATTATCAATTAAAAATTGATGAGATTCGTCAAAATGGCCGGATACCCGGGCTTTCCGGTATCTGACCGATGCTAAATCTACAGGCATTTGGCTATTCAAGTCTAGTTCAGATCCATTTATCCCATCTTGCTGTTGCTGCAAAAACAGCTTTTTTTGCTCTGCGCGGTTTAACTGCCAAAATCCCAGGCTGCATAATAAAATCATTAACAGCAGATAGGCGCCAAAACTTATCAGAGAGAATCTAAATTCGCGGTTAAAGATTTTGATCATCATTTTTCACCCCACCTCAATTTTGTTCTTTAACTTTAACAAACTCACAAGTTTGCCGGATAAAGAAACATAGCTTGTTTTTGGTTTAACAATTGGCAAGAATAGGCGTATCATCAATATGGTTTAAAATTTATTTTCGTCGTACGCATATGAAAATTTTTGCCATCGTTTTGTTTCTTGCAATTCTTAGCAGCCTGGGTTCGGCCTTATTTCACCTGGTCAGAACTAAAAATGGCGAGGGATCTGAAAAAGTTGCAAAAGCACTCACAATACGCATAGGTCTTTCTTTAATTCTGTTTATTTTGATATTTATTGCCTATGCCACCGGATTATTTCAACCGGAAGGCATAGGCGCCAGAATCCAACAAAGTCATTATGAAAATTCACTAAAACAAAACCCTTAATCAGTTGGTTTCCGGCAAAAAAAAAGCGCGATCCAGCTGGATCACGCTTTTTAGCATTAAGTTTTCTATTTAGATCAAATACACGAAAATAAACAAACCTAACCAAACCACGTCAACAAAGTGCCAATACCAGGCGGCAGCTTCAAAGGCAAAATGATTTTCCGGACTAAAATGACCTCTCCAGCTTCTAAACAACACCACGGATAAAATAATAGCGCCGATACAAACGTGCAAACCGTGGAATCCTGTCAACATAAAAAATGTGGAACCGTAAACGCCGGAGCCCAAAGTCAAACCCATTTCATGATAAGCGTCCCAGTACTCTATGCCTTGAAAAGCTACGAACAAAAAGCCAAGACCGACTGTCGCCAATAAACCTTTAATTAATTGGTCGCGATTTTTAGCCAATAAGCCATGATGAGCCCATGTGCAAGTTACCCCGCTGGACAGCAGCAATAAAGTATTAAGAAATGGCAGTCCAAAAGCGTGCATAGGCTCAAAGTGTCCACCCTTTTCACCAGGACCATTGGTCGGCCAAACAGCCTCATAGGCAGGCCATAATACATCGTGAGTCGAACGGCCAGGGCCACTTAAGAAACCGCTTTCACCCAGCCAGTGTACCGAAAGATTACGGGTATACCAGAGTGCGCCGAAGAATACGGCAAAAAACATGACTTCGGAAAAAATAAACCACATCATGCCCATTCGATAAGAAATACCTACTCCATGATTATACATGCCGGATTCGCTTTCTGTAGCTTGCAGGGCAAACCAGGCGCCTACCATCACAAGAAACATCAAAAAACCAAACAACATCATGCCTTGACCGAAGGAGGCGCCGTTCAGATGATTTGCAAAACCGGCTAAAGTGATAAATAAACCTAGGGTTGCAAGCCCAGGCCATATCGCTTTATGCGGTATATAATAAGTTGAATGCGTGGACATAACCTTCCCCTTTGTTAATTTTCAATGTCGTTAGTTCTATCAAAAAAAGTATATGACAATGTAATGATTTTATAGCGCTCCGGCAATTTTGGATCAACTACGAATCTGACCGGCATGGTTTTTTCCTCGTTAACCTCAAAATTTTGCATCGTAAAACAAAAACACTGTATTTTTTTAAAAAACTGCTCAGCCAAACCCGGTGAAATACTAGGTATGGCTTGGGCCTTTAATTTCGTACTACTATTATTCCTGGCATAAAAGTTTACCGTGTAATACTGGCCGGGATGCACTGTCAAATTACTAACTTCGGCACGAAAACTCATCGGGGTGGATTCATTAACCGAGGTAATCAATTCAACTCTTACATTTCTGGTTTCATCAACCACAAATCCCGATTCGCTTTCAGACGAGGCTTTGATTTTTATATTTTGCCCTGTCAAATCACATAGAACATTATAAAGCGGCACCAGCGCATATCCAAAACCAAACATCAGCAAAACTATCAGAACCAGCTTAAAAACCAATTTTGAGTTTTTCTGCTGCAGGTCGTCACTCATTGAGACATAGCCTTCATGACTGCATATGCGTATATCGTTATTGCCACTATCGCCAACACAACTGCTGTTAATATGTTTTTTTTCTTGGTATCCATTTTGTCTGCCAACACTCCTGTCAAAAATAGACAGGAGTGTATTTCAAATTACCGATACATTAAAGGTGTTCAGTCGGAATAAATTCCGGCGGTGTTGTAAAGGTATGATATGGCGGTGGAGAAGGTAAAGTCCATTCCAGACTATGCTTAGCCGCATCTTCCCACACTTCATCGGTTACTTTTTCGCCGGTTCCACCTTTGATGGTGTCAATGACGATATAAACAAATATTAATTGACTAAACCCGTACATGAAAGCGCCGATACTGGATACCATATTCCAGTCGGCAAACTGGATGGCATAATCCGGAATACGGCGAGGCATACCAGCCAATCCTAGAAAATGTTGCGGGAAAAACAAAATATTGACTGAAACCGCAGACAACCAGAAATGCAGTCTACCTAGCTTTTCATTGTACATATTGCCTGTCCATTTAGGTAGCCAGAAATATCCGGCCGCCATCAGAATAAATATGGATGCAGGCACCAAGGTATAATGAAAATGCGCCACAATAAAATAAGTATCATGATACTGAAAGTCTACCGGAGCCACAGACATCATCAGACCGGTAAAACCACCAAGGGTAAACAAAACCACAAATGCAATTGAAAACAGCATAGGCGTTTCAAATGTCAAACTACCCTTCCACATTGTAGCGGTCCAGTTAAACACTTTTACACCGGTTGGTATTGCTATCAGCATAGTGGCGTACATGAAATACAATTCAGCTGCTATAGGCAAACCCACAGAGAACATGTGGTGCGCCCACACTATAAATGATAAAAAAGCAATCGCCGCAGTGGCATAAACCATTGAGGAATAACCAAATAACGGTTTACGCGCAAAAACCGGGATGATGGTGGAAGCCACGCCGAAAGTTGGCAAAATCATTACATACACTTCAGGATGGCCAAAAAACCAGAAAATATGTTGATACAAAACCGGATCACCACCACCGGCAGCATCAAAGAAACTGGTATTAAAAAACCGGTCAGTCAACAGCATGGTTACCGCGCCGGCAAAAACCGGCATGATGGCAATCAACAAAAATGCAGTAATCAACCATGTCCAGACGAATAATGGCATTTTCATTAAAGTCATGGCTGGGGCGCGCATATTAAAGATGGTTGCAATAATATTTATCGCGCCCATGATTGATGACACACCCAGCAAATGCACTGCAAAAACGGCAAAAGGAAAAGCTTTGCCGGTTTGCATCACCAATGGCGGATAAAACGTCCAGCCTGCTGATGGCGCTCCACCCTCCATGAATAAGGTGCTGGCAATTAACAAAATACCTGCAACCAGCATCCAAAAGCTCATATTATTCATACGCGGCAAAGCCATGTCAGGCGCGCCAATCATTAGCGGAATCTGCCAGTTTGCCAGCCCCACAAATGCAGGCATGACCGCCCCAAACACCATAACCAATGCATGCATGGTAGTCATGGAGTTAAAGAAGTTTGGATCGACAAATTGTAAGCCCGGCTCAAACAATTCCGCACGAATGACTAATGCCATTATCCCGCCGACAAAAAACATCACCAGCGCGAAAACCAGATACATTGTGCCTATATCTTTGTGATTGGTGGTAATCAACCACCGTAAGGGACCCTTTATTGGGCCATGATGTTCATGTTCATGTTCATGCTCATGATCGTGATGATCAGCCGCCACAGCACTCATAGTGTATACCTCAACAAAAATTAAAAACTGCGTTCAATGATAAAATGAAAAGCCTATTCATCGTCGTCATATTTCGGGGTAATTTTATTGGGTTGAATTTCATCACCCACGTTATTACCGATTTCCGGAGCGTTTCTGATAAAGGTAATTAATTCTGCAAGATCATTATCCGCCAATTTCCGGAAAGATGGCATTTTACTTGTGCCAGCTTGCAGGAAGCCTATCAAT
>CAVUMJ010000231.1:0-10666 GCA_963741375.1 uncultured Pseudomonadota bacterium | reverse complement strand
TCTAATAACACTTTGAAAATTTGAAATTTGTAAACAATATGATTGATTTTAGCCAGCTCGCAAAAACTTCTTAGTGCCGATGCCGATATGGCTAACTCCATTCGCCCGGCAAGACCGAGCAAGCTGCTGACGTTTTCGGCTGTAGTGATGGAAACTTCAAAATATAAAGCTACTTACAAACCCTGCAAGAACGGTTAGTTAGCTAATATCTCCAAGAACCCTTCAAAAGGCACAGGCTTGCTAAAAATATAGCCTTGTAATTCATCGCAACCGATATCCTTAAGAAACTCGCGTTGATAGCTGGTTTCTACCCCCTCAGCCACCACTCTTAAGCCAAGACTGTGGCCAAGAGCGATAATAGCCTTGAGAATTGCCGTATTAGCCGACTCGGTTTCGAGGTTGGCGACAAATACTTTATCGATCTTAAGCCGGTCGACCGGAAAATCCTTTAAATACGCCATACTGGAATAACCGGTACCGAAATCGTCAATCGCCAGTTTCACGCCCAGGCTTTTAAGATCATGCAAGGTCTTAATAAAATTGTGAGTATCATGAATCAGACTGCTCTCGGTAATTTCCAATTCAAGGTACTGTGGGTCCAGGCCGGAACGATTCAATACCGACTCAACCGTATTAACCAGATCAACCTGACGAAACTGCCGTGGCGATACGTTAACGGCAACAGGAAGGCTTTTGCCCATCCGCTTGCTTAATTCATTAGCCTTTCGGCAAGCATCTTCCAGCACCCAACGGCCAATTTCTTCAATTTGCCCGGTTTCTTCCGCTACCGGAATAAAACTCATGGGTGAAATCATGGCTACTCCGGGCGCGGGCGGCTGCCAGCGAATCAGCGCTTCCGCCCCACAAACCGTGCCGCTAGCAAAATCCAGCTTAGGTTGAAAATACAGCAGAAACTCATTATTTTCTATAGCCCGGCGTAGCTGATACTGGATTTCCATCCGCTCCGTTAACAGATCATTCAACTCGCGGGTAAAGAACTGAAAGTTATTCCTGCCGGATTGTTTAGCCTTATACATAGCTGAATCGGCATTTTTGAGCAAGGTATTGTAATCGGAGCCGTCTTCAGGATAAACACTAATGCCGATACTGCAGGAAATCACAAAATCCCTGCCGTCTATCCCGATTGGCTCGGCAACGGCGACAAGAATACGCTGCATACTTTGAACAATATCTTCAATTTTATGAAGACCGGTTAACAATAAGACGAATTCGTCTCCGCCTAGCCTGATAACCGTATCTACCTCGCGCAGACAGCCGGATAAGCGATTAGCCATTGCCACCAATAACTCATCTCCGATATGATGGCCTTTGCTGTCATTGATGATTTTGAATTGATCGAGGTCGACAAACGCTACTGCAAGTTTACTTTGCTCACGATCGGCAAAGTTCATGCACTGCTGCAGCCTATCAGGCAACAGGGTGCGATTCGGCAAACCGGTCAGATGATCGTGGCTGGCCTGGTATTCAATCCTAAATTCATAGTTTTTCCGTTCTGATATATCTTCAACCGTTCCTTCAAAAAACAACAGAGAGCCATCCGCATCTCTAACTTCACGAGCATTTTCGGTAATCCAGATAATGTCGCCGTTTTTACGGTAAACTTGAGCCTCAAAATTCTGAACAAAACCGCTGGCATTCATCAACGCTACAAATTCGGCGCGCTTTTCCGGATCGACATAAAGCTGTTTCTGGATATTTAACACATTCTGCATCAATTCTGCGGTGGAATCATAGCCGTATATCTTGGCCAATGCCGGATTAATATCCAGATACCGGCCGGTCGGACTGGTCTGATAGATACCTTCAATAGCGTTTTCAAATATGGAGCGGTAACGTGTCTCCGCTTCTGTAGCCAGTTTTTCACTGCGTTTGCGGCGGGTTACGTCCTGAATAAAGCCTTCCAAAGCCACCAGTTTACCGATTTCATTATATAACGGCCCGCCACTCTCCTGAACCCAGCGAATATTGCCGTCCGCATGCAGGATGCGGTATTCCAGATCAAACTGTTCACCATCGTTTATGGCGCCATTAATTTTCTGCCTTACCCACTCCCGGTCATCTTCCAGGGTAATTGACTCATAAGTGATACGGTGATTAAAAAGCAGCTCATTAGCCTGATAGCCTGTCAGGCCATGACAGCCTTCGCTGACAAAAACCATAGTCCAATGTTCATCTTGTAAACAGCAATACACCATGCCGTTTAGATTACTCATCAGGGTGCTTAGCATACGCTCCCGGTCTTGCAGCAAATTGCTTAAACTGGGATCAAATTTAAAATGAGGTTCCGGGGAATTCATCTACCTTTAAGTTTTATGATGAATGAAAGTCAATGTCTTAGTTAGTATAGCTGGCTACGGAAAATTGATGATTCAAATGGGTGATTTCCGCATCAGAGAATAGTCTGCCATGATTTAAAATTTACCTTTGGAAGAGGCCGTAGAAATCTATGTGATAAAAGACTAGCAGGAAGGGTTGTAACTTGAAAAAGTCTGTCCCGCCATATTGTTATTATGAGGATATTTGTCCTCGGCGGCAGATTTTCGAATAGAGCATTCTACCTGATAGCGGCAGAATGTTGGTTGTTGGCCTTGCGATGTTTATGACTTGGAAGTTCAGCCAAAACCATCTTTATGGATACAGCCATGGAACAATACCAAGGCTGTATATTGATTCTTCTAAAAACCAGCTAAATTAGAGGTATTTCGGCAGGTTTGCAAAGCTTTCTTTGGCGGTTTTTAATTCTTGTTCAGCACCAGCAAAATTTGCGCTTTTTACTGCATCTCTGGCTTTTTTCAAATAACCTTGGGCTTTGCTGCGTTCGAATTCGAATTTATAGTTAGCACTGAGTTCGCTGGCGCTTTCATTTGCCACTTTAATCAATGCGGATAGATTGTCGGCATTAGCTGATGGTATGGCATCCAAAGCTGCTTGGATATTGGCGTCAACCTCTTTCAATTGCACATGTACGTCTTTTTTGGCTTCTTTCGCAAAAGTTGAGCCGGAAAGACCTAACATAGTAAAAAACATGATGAATGTGATAAAAACTTTTTTTAATGACATGACTTAAACCTTAGTGTTAATTAATTAATTATATCTTTGTGTAAAAATTACCTTCCCTGACTTGGCATTTGATTTTAGGCTTCTATGCGTACTCCTCTTTTTTGCGTATTTGAATCCGGTAATTTTCCGCATAACAATAACAGTCTTGGATTACAGAAATGTTACCTTTATCATACCGAGTTCAAGTTTTTTGAATTTGATCACACCCTATCCCTTGCAACCCTTACGTTGAGCCTGAATTGGATAAGCTACGAGAAGATTTTTTGGCTAAAATTAGCTATAAAACAAAACTTACGGATGGCACTAGCCATAATTGTAACCGAAGTCAGATTAATCTCAAAATCTATAGTGGGACAAAACCTAACTGCGACAATCTGTCACATTTTAAATTGTGGTGAAAATGTTAGAATCTAATCAAATTTTGTATGCAACGAGTTCATTCTCTTCCCTCTATCCGGTTTTTACCGGATTTTTTTTGCCTGCAACATCAAACGTCAGTATGGCTTTCCGCCTATATATTTGACTTAACGACTTAAAAATACGTCAATTTTCCTGCTTAGAGCTTTTACAGCCCGATCCGTAACCTTCTGATGATTACCCTTCAGCTCTATGTCAAAGTGGATAACCTGAGCGGGGTTGTGAACATTGATTAAATGTATCATCAAATAGGAAAATAAAAAACTGGGTTTGCTATGCTGCCCCACCACCAGCCAGTCAGCGCCGTATGGCTTTG
Organism: uncultured Pseudomonadota bacterium; assembly: GCA_963741375.1. Lineage (GTDB taxonomy): Bacteria > Pseudomonadota > Gammaproteobacteria > Methylococcales > Methylomonadaceae > Methylomonas. Next base: position 6,852 of record CAVUMJ010000231.1, on the reverse strand, counting down.
CCAAACCGGCGGCGATATCGTCAAATCGAAACAGATAACCGAAGCCGGCATTGGCCGCTTGCTGGGCTTGCTGCGGAATATGCACAATTTCATAACCGGCCAGCTGGCTGATAGCCTGTTCCAGCAAGGGTTGAACAGAGGCAGTGCGCTGCTGTTCAGCAAGAGTATTGGGCAGCGAGGTAATATCGTTTAATTCAAAATTTAATACCGCTATGCGTTGCACAGCCTGACATGGCAAGCAAATCAGCATGGCTAAAAACGCCGGCAAAACCAGGATATTCAGTAACTTCATCTTTATCTCCCACACGCCGCTACGCCTACCCGACTGATGACCCGCCACCGGTTCCGCATTGACTGCTAAAGTTTTGTTGATCTGTACAAGCATGATTCACCTCCAAGTTTGATGAATAGCTTAAATGTCTGATTAAAATCACGCAGCTGATTTTTGCCTATCGAATTCAGGCAATTTGCCCGACATATGCCGACAAGCTTTTCTGATTGGGCGTTCTGCTTATAGAATGCTCTGACGCCGGATATTCCGGCCACAAACTTTGGGTAGGAAATGCCGGCATGAATCTACAAGCGCATTTATTATTACGCATCTGCTCTGTGACGGTGATATGTTTATTGATTACCGCATCTTATTTAATCTATCACAATCAAAATCTAGCCAGACAAACTTCTCAGACAAATCTGGATACGCTGGTCAAGCAATTGCAGTTTCAGATTTTACGCGGCAATAGCGGCATTGGCCTGAACTACCCGTTTCCGGATTTCGATTTGTGGAAACAGACCAGGGACTCCAGCGGTTTTTGCGTGGACTTTGTGCCGGCTGATGGCGGCCCCGGACATAATATATGCAATGGCTCCAAGTTTACCGTACCCAGCTGGCCTACTGGTTTTGAGAGGCTTTACCGTGCCCTGTTCCACCCTGATATCATCTTGAATCACGCATTGGTCTTCAATGGCCGCAATTATGGCAATCTATCGGTTACCGCCAGCTCGGAAATGGAAATAGCCCATGCCTGGGAACAACTGACCGGTTTGTTTGAACTGGCGCTAATCAGCTCCGGAGCCATCTGCATCTGGACTTTTGTGGAAATCAGCCGGGCGTTGAGCCCTGCCAAGCTGATTGTGGCCGGTTTGGAAGACATGGAGCGCGGCAATCTGGCCTATCGTCTGCCCTTATTTCAATTGAACGAATGGCGGAGAATCTCCACAGCCATCAACAGGCTGGCTGCCAGCCAGCAAAAACTGCTGGAAGAGCGCCGTCAACTCACTGCCAGATTACTGACTCTTCAGGATGAGGAACGCCGTTATATAGCCGGCGAACTCCATGATGAATTCGGCCAATGTCTTGCCGCCATTAATGCTTTGGGCGCTTCCATAGGCTATTCGTCTCAACACCAGCCGGAGATTCGGAAAGATGCCGAACAGATAAGCGTGATCAGCCAACGCATGATGAAAAATATCAAAGCCTTATTGCAGCAATTACGCCCCAGCGAACTGGATGAATTGGGATTGGCGGCCAGCCTGAATAGTCTGGTCAACGAATGGAATGCCCAACATGCCAATCAAACCAGGTATGTGTTATCTATTACCGGCGATTGCCGTCAACTGCCGGAAAATCTACCGACTGCCATATTCAGGGTAATTCAGGAGGCCATGACCAATATCGCCAAACATGCTAAAGCCGCACAGGCCGATATAGCCCTGGAAATCAATCGAGACCTGCTAAGCCTGACTATCCGCGACAATGGCGCCGCCAAAACTTTGCCGCTGGCGGAAAACCGGGGCATGGGCTTATCCGGCATGCGCGAGAGAATTTTTGCCCTGCATGGCGGCATCACACTGGCTATTGCTAAACCGCACGGCCTGATTATCCGGATCAGCATACCCTTAACCGAAAACAGCGCGGCCTAAACATGCAGCAAACCAAAATCACTATTTTACTGGTTGACGATCACGCCATCGTTCGCGAAGGCTATCGCTCTTTGCTCTCCAAACAGCCGGGCCTGAACATCATTGCAGAAGCCGCAGACGGCTTTCAGGCTTATCAGCAATATCAAAAACATCAACCGGATGTCACCATTCTGGATATTTCCATGCAGGGCATGAGCGGACTGGAAGTCATATCCAGAATTAAACAGCGCAATGCCGATGCCAAAATTCTGGTGTTCAGCATGCACCAGAACCCGCTGTTCGCTTTACAGGCCACCCGCGCCGGTGCTTTAGGCTATGTGACTAAAAGCAGCCCGCCGGCCGAATTTTTGCGGGCCATCAGCCAGGTGCATGCTGGACATGCGGTGCTAAGTGCGGATATTGCCCAAGCCTTGGCCTTGGAGAAAATTGGCAATGAACGCATGGCGCTGGACAGCCTGACGCCCAGAGAATTTGAAATTTTGCAATTGTTGCTGGCGGAAAAAACGGCTGAAGAAATTGCCAGGACTTTATCGATTAGCGCTAAAACTGTCTGTAACTGTCATTATTTGATCAAACGCAAACTAGGGGTTTCAAGCGATATTGAGCTGACCCGCATGGCCATCAGGCTGGCTTTGATTTAAGACTTGGCGTCAAATCTGCTTTGAATCCTACCTTAGGCTACATGGCTTTATTCCGACAGGATATCCTTGAGCCGATAAGGCTTATGTTACAATTTCGGCAACTATTCAAGGATGCGCCAACTAAAGGAGACCGTGAGAGAATTGCCTGTAGGATGGGTAGAGCAATAGCGAAGCCCATCAATAATGCCTACAAAGATGGGTTTCGCTATCGCTCTACCCATCCTACGCCAAAATCCATCTTCTTTCACAGTCTCCATAAGCAGGTGCAACTTGTGACTTACTTTCATTAAAATAATCATCTAATCAAGTATCCGGAGTCTAAACATGTCAGATATTGAAATTGCTCAACAGGCCAAATTACTGCCTATCATTGATTTGGCCAGGGAAAAATTCGGCATTGCCGCAGAGCATCTCGATCCTTTTGGACACTATAAAGCCAAATTGTCTTTGGAATATGTGAACAGCCTGTCCAGCCAAATCGACGGCAAACTGATACTGGTGACCGCTATTAGCCCCACGCCTGCCGGAGAAGGTAAAACCACTACCACAGTCGGCTTGGGCGATGCTCTGAACAGATTGGGGAAAAAATCCATCATTTGTCTGCGTGAGCCTTCCCTTGGGCCCTGCTTCGGCGTAAAAGGCGGCGCAGCCGGCGGCGGCTATGCCCAGGTGGTGCCGATGGAAGATATCAATCTGCATTTTACCGGAGACTTTCATGCTATCGGTATTGCCCACAATCTGCTGTCTGCATTGATAGACAATCATATCAATCATGGCAATGCGCTGGACATCGATCCCCGCCGAATTCAATGGAAACGGGTGATAGACATGAATGACCGGGCTTTGCGGAAAATCACCATTGGTCAGGGCGGCCCTGCCAATGGCTATCTTCGCGAAGACGGCTTTGATATTGTAGTGGCTTCCGAAGTGATGGCCATTTTATGTCTGGCTACCAGCCGCGCCGATTTAAAAGCCCGACTGGGCCGGATTGTGATTGGTTATAAAACCGACAAAGTCACCCCAGTTTACGCCGGCGATTTGAATGCGCAAGGGGCTATGGCCGCTTTGCTAAAAGACGCCATCAAACCTAATCTGGTGCAAACCCTGGAAAATAATCTGGCCATTATTCATGGCGGGCCGTTTGCCAATATTGCCCACGGTTGCAACACGGTAACCGCAACCAAAACCGCGTTAAAACTGGCTGATTATGTAGTGACAGAAGCCGGTTTCGGCGCTGATCTGGGCGCGGAAAAATTTCTGGATATCAAATGCCGCATGTCAGGGCTTAAACCTTCGGCAGTAGTGCTGGTGGCAACCATCAGAGCCCTGAAATTTCATGGCGGGGTTGCCAAGGAAAATCTCAATGTCGAAAACCTGGAGGCTCTGGAAAAAGGCTTTGCCAATCTGGAGCGCCATCTTTATAACATTCGTCATCATTATGGCCTGCCATGTGTAGTCAGTATCAATCACTTTACTTTTGACACGGATGCGGAGCTGGCGTTATTAACAGATAAACTGAACGCACTGGGCGCTAGATCGGTCATTGCCAAACACTGGGCGCATGGCGGCGCCGGCGCCGAACAACTGGCCCAAGAAATTTTGCATATCGTAGATAATAAAGAACCCAGCTTTAATTTTGTCTACAACGATGAATTGCCGTTATGGGACAAAATTGAAACCATCGCCACCAAACTCTATGGCGCATCCGGTATCAGCGCCAGCCCCAAGGTCGTGGCCGACATTAAGGCGCTACAGGCAAATTACGGACATTTTCCTGTTTGTATCGCCAAAACCCAAATGTCGTTTTCCACCAACCCCAACGCCAAAGGCGCGCCAAGCAATCACAATGTGGAAATCAGCGAAGTCAGACTGGCAAACGGAGCAGGCTTTATTGTCGCCATAGCAGGCGATATGATGACTATGCCGGGCTTGCCGAAAGTCCCTGCCGCCGAACGCATAGATATCAGTGATGACGGCGTCATCAGCGGCCTGTTTTAAGGAATAAGACGACTGGGTTGCAAAATGTTTGCAGCCCAGTCGTACTGTTTGAATAATCTCTCCGTAAATTCAATCCGTGCCTCTGTTGCCTTTCCAAAGGGCTTGGACCAATCTGTGTTTGCAGTGTCGAAAACTTGGCCTAATGCGCTTGCCTAGAAGCAACGGAGCTTGGCAGTAGGTATCTAATTTTCGACTTTGTTTTTTAAACGAAGCCTGACCATAACTAACTGGACAAAATAACAAAATAAGGGGTCAGGTTGGAATGGCGCTTACTTAAGAGGATTATTCATAAATTTCAATTGCGTAGGTTGGGTGGACAGGAATTTGCTCCTGCAATTCCTGCATACACTACATCCATGTAGATAAGGCGATAGCCGTAACCCAACATGACGGCATTGAAGGTGGCTGTAGCTTCGATTGTTGGGTTACGCTCTATCGAGCTAACCCAACCTGCGATGGCGCGAATTAATTTATAACTCATTGATTTAGATATTTAATCTTCTTAAGTAAGTACCATTCGGGTCAGGTTGAATTAAATTAGCCTGATAATCCTTTATCCAGCTTCCTTTTAACAAAAGACATAATTGCAATGTCAGGCAAAAATCGACACCTGACACTACAATTTTGAAGTTGCAAATTGCTTGCAACCCAATAGTCAATCCAATCAACGCACCAGACTTAACAGCACACCGGCGGCAACCGCGGAGCCGATTACCCCTGCCACATTTGGCCCCATGGCGTGCATCAGCAGAAAATTATGCGGATTGCTTTCCAAGCCTATTTTGTTGGCAACGCGGGCCGCCATCGGCACCGCAGAAACGCCTGCTGCGCCGATTAACGGATTGATGGGAGTTTTACTGAAGCGGTTCATGATCTTGGCCATAATGACGCCACTGGCCGTACCTATGGCGAAGGCGATAGCGCCCAGCCCCAAAATACCAAGGGTTTCCATTTTCAGGAAGGCTTCCGCGCTTAATTTGGAGCCGACCGACAATCCCAGAAAAATGGTGACAATATTGATCAGTTCATTTTGAGCGGTTTTACTTAGCCTGTCGACCACTCCGCAGGCGTTCATCAAATTACCCAGACAGAACATGCCGATTAAAGGCGCGGCTGAGGGCAGCAGCAAGGCGGTCAGTGTAACCAGAACCAGCGGAAAAATAATTTTTTCGTTTCTACCGACATTTCTTAATTGCTGCATTTCTATGCTGCGTTCTTGTTCGGTAGTCAACGCCCGCATGATGGGCGGCTGAATCAACGGCACCAGAGCCATATACGAGTAGGCCGCCACGGCAATGGCCCCTAGCAGTTCCGGCGCAAGTTTTGAGGCGACATAGATTGCGGTTGGGCCGTCCGCCCCGCCGATAATAGCAATGGCCGCGGCCTGTTTTAAGCTGTAATCCATTCCGGGGACGGCATTAAGCGCCAAAGCCCCGAATAAAGTGGCGAAGATGCCAAATTGAGCGGCAGCCCCTAGAAACAGGGTTTTGGGATTAGCCAGCATCGGCCCGAAATCGGTCATTGCTCCTACCCCCATAAAAATCAGCAATGGATAGATGCCGCTCTTAATACCTCCATATATGTAATAAAGCAGCCCGCCTTCATCTACCATACCGGCTACCGGAATATTGCTTAACACCGCCCCAAAACCAATGGGCAATAGCAGCAAGGGTTCAAAGCCTTTTTTAATAGCCAGATACAGCAGCAGAAAGCCTACCGACATCATGATGGCTTGCGGGCCGGTAAAGTTATAAAGGCCGGTACTTTCCCAGATTAGTCTCAGATTTTCCATGCCGTTTTAACTTAAATTAAAGGGATTAACGAGATTGCAGCGGAGCAGGACTGGCATCATAAAGTCACCAATACTTCGCCAACTCCAACGGTATCTCCCTGTCTGACATTCACAGCACTGACAATACCCGCCACTTTGGCGCGAATTTCGGTTTCCATTTAGCAATACGTTTTGTTATTGTACACCTGACTTTTCGTTTCGTATTGCTTGTTTATCCTTAATTAAGGCATTTTTATGAGTTTGAAATCTCTTAAAAATATCAATCGAGCTACCTATATAATATTTTCCATTACATCTAGAATTTTGTAAATCCCTATTATCTTCATATTCCTTACCTGTAGCCCACTTTATAGCAATTTTGAGAATTTCTTGTCCTTTAGCTGTAATAAATCCAGCGCCTTCCATATAATTAAAATTTAAGCCTGGAGCACCCATAAATCCAAATCCGGAATTAATCAAAATCTTCATAGCATTTTGAGTCGAATCGTATTCTTCAAT